>JADFIX010000327.1 GCA_022566435.1 Planctomycetota bacterium | reverse complement strand
ACGAGCTGCACGGTGCTGAAGAAGCCCTTGTTGAAGATCTCCTCCTGGTTGGTGATGAGCTGCCGCACGCCGTCGGCCAACTCCACCGAGCTGCGCTTGAGCTCGATCACGGCGATGGCGAGGCCGTTCAGATAGAGGACGAGGTCCGGGCGGCGCTGGTAGCCGCCCTTCAGCGTCACCTCCTCGGCGAGCGCGAAGTCATTCTTCTCTGGGTGCGCCCAGTCGATCAGGTGCACCGTCTCATGCGCCTGGCCGGCAGTGATCTGCACGGGCACGCCATAGCGCAGGAGCTGGTAGGTGCGCAGATTGGCGTGGTAGAGCGTGATGCCCGTCGAGTCGGCCGCGGTCTCCAGCCTCTGCAGGGCCGCGGAGATGTGGGCGGCGGAGTAGCCGCGCGCGATCAGGTTGTCGCGGAGGATCTCCGTCTCGATGGCGCGGTTGTTCTCCCGCTGGTTCCACTCGCCGAGGTAGCGGTAGCCAAGGCAGTCCGCTCGCTCCGGATCTGTGAACAGGGCGATGACGCGGTTCTGCGTCTTGCGCTCGGAGCGAGGCTGCTCAGGCATGGGCTACCTCGGCGGTCACGAGTCGCGTCTTGCCGGTGAGCAGTTCCTGCATCATGGCCTGCTTGAGGTCGCGGGTCTTATTGCGCCGCACCTCAAGCGCCACCAGCTCGGCGTCCATGTCGGCAAGCACTGTGGCAACGGCGGACTGTTCGGGGAGGGGGGGGAGCTGAAGCACGAGCTTCTCAATGTCCCCCATCCCGATGTTTCCTTGTGACGATGAATTGGTGAGAAGTGTGATTTGCCCAATTCCGCCAGCGCCGTCCGCACATTGTGACGAGACCGAACGTCCTCTAATGGCACCTCGACAACGGTGGTTGCCCCGTTGTCTCCGTGCGGCAACTCCACAACAGCGCCGTCGTGCCATAAGGGAAGCGGAAAGTAGAAACTGGGGCGTTCAACGTCATCGTTGATGGGTATTTCACGGTTGCCAAGAAACCGTTTCCACCCCGCCTGCACCGATTCGTCCTTCAGCCTCTCCAGCATCCGTTTGCGCCGGAGACACCGATGCAACTCTATTCCCCACCAGAATGATGAATCGGGTACGCGACTGAAAACCCTGACGTAATCGGCCAGTGCGAATACTGATCGAAATCCGACGCCCCACGGCCATCGCATCAAATGGTCGGTTGATTATTCGCGTGTCGCTTGACTAAGTGAAGGCTAGCACCGAAAGATTCCGTGGACGGAGTGACCCTTTTTCACGGAGGTCTTGCTATGGCTGTCAGTGCTTTCACGGAGCCTTTTTCCGCGGTCGACGATCCTCGCATCGATCGATCCAAACGACACGAGCTGGTTGATATCCTGTTTCTTTGCGTCGCCGCGACCATCGCGGGTTGCGACGGACCCACGGAGATCGTGGACTTCGCCCGTCAGAAAACATCCTGGTTCCGAAAGTTCATCCGCCTGAAAAACGGGGCGCCGTCTCACGACACCATCGGCCGCGTTCTGTCGCTCATTAAGCCGGACCAATTCCAGCTCGCTTTCTTGGATTGGGTTGCTTCGTTCGCAAACCATTGCGACGACCAGGGGCGGCCGCGGTTCGTGCCCATCGACGGAAAAACCCTGCGAGGATCGCGCGGCGCGCAACATCGCGAGCATCCGCTGCATCTGGTTAGCGCCTGGGCCACTGAGCAAGGTCTGACGCTGGGGCAAGTTGCGGTTGATTCCAAGTCGAACGAAATCACGGCGATTCCCAAGCTGCTGGAAATGCTGGAACTGTGCGGAGCCATCGTCACGATCGACGCCATGGGATGCCAAAAAGAAATCGCCAAGAAAATCGTCAACAGCGGCGGCGACTACGTGCTGGCCGTGAAAGGCAACCAGGGCGCGCTCTGCGCCGCCCTCGAATCGTTCTTTCTTGAACGGCACGAACAGGACGATTTCCCACAACACGGCTGCCGACGACACAAGACCACGGAACGATCCCGGGGCCGGCTGGAGGAACGATACTGCACCATCGCGCCTGTGCCGGACTCCATGAAGTCGGTTCGTCGCGCGTGGAAGAACCTGCGATCCATTGGGCAGGTCGTTACGATGACCGAGCGCGGCGACCGGCAGACCAGCGAAGTGCGTTACTACATCAGCAGCCGTGAACCCAAGGTCAAAGAATTCGCGGCGGCCGTCCGCAATCATTGGTCGATCGAAAGCATGCACTGGGTTCTGGACGTCGTCTTTCGCGAAGACGCCAGCCGCATTCGCAACGGAGACGCAGCAGAGAATTTCGGCTTCCTAAGAAAGTTCGTCATCAGCCTACTCAAACAAGACACTTCGCAGGGGGCGTAACCGGCAACCCGCCGCGGATGAAATCGGGTGGGCTGCTGGGATTGGGGTAGGGAAAAAAGCGGCCTCTTGGTCATGCTGAGGGTGTTTAACCAAGTCCCTTGGCATGGAGGCCGCAAGATGAGCATGGCGATTTCAGGGTCGGAAAGCAAGATTGGTTCGGTGGTGGCGTTGGCCGAGAAATTGGATTCCGTCGTCAAACAGTCGGCGGCCCAGGGCCGGTCTCTGGATGAGACGGAACGGGACGTGTTTTCACGGGTTCTCAACATCGGTCACGCCGCGGTGGAACAACTCCTGGCGCTTCAGGGCGCCCAGAAGACGCCGTTGTTCGACAAGCCGGAGCGGCCCGGCAATCGCCGGATGGCGACCTTGGCCTGCGTCTACTCGGTCGAGGGCCACGTGCGCACGCCCGAGGAGATTGTGGCGGCGTTGTTTCGCGACGACGAGGGCGAAAAGCCAAAGGATCGTCCCCGGCCGCAGTTCAAGCACGTCACGGCCCGCTTCCCGCAACGTTACGAAGACGCCGATGAGGTTCATGAATCGACCGGCCCCATCGAAGCCTTCTGCTGGGCCGACGGGCAAGTCGCCTCCCGACGCCGCGACGAGCAGACAGTGCTGCGGATGATGGACGGACAGAAAAGCCTCTGGGAAACGGCCGACTTATGTCTGGACACGCCGGCCGAATCGACCGTGGACATCTTGGACCTCCTACACGCGGCCAGCTACGTCTGGCGAGCGGCCAAGGTCTTTCATACGCACTTCGAACACCGCGAGGCCTTCACGCGCGACCGCCTGCTGCGCATTCTTCAGGGCAACGTGCGCGGCGTGATCACCGGAGGGCGGAAGATGGCCACGTCGCGGGGCCTCGCCGGAGCGGCCCGCAAGATGCAGAAAGCGGCCGAGAAGGTCTACGTGCCCGCGTTTCTCCAGCGAAAGGCAAAATGATGTGGCGTGTTTGTGGAGTGTCAGCCTGCGGCGCCTGACGTAAGTCAGTATCCCCGAGTGGACTCGAACCACTAACCTTCGGCTTCGCAGAGCACAGAACAACTCGAAAGACCAAGCGAATCAGCCACTTACGACACACGCATTTTGCACATCATGCCGTATTTCGCAAGCATTCTGTGCACGATTCTGTGCACTCTTGCCGCTGCCTGTGCTGGCTCAAGTGAGCCTGTTTGATCAGGTCGTCAGCCTGGCCATCACGCTTTGGCTGCTGGGACTGCTGGTGGCTTTCTGCTGCGGCGCTAACGGCGCCTATCTCTATGCAACCCCGTTTGCCCTGCAACGTTGGTGTCTACGACAGATGTGGCGACTTCTTCGCTTCGGCTTGTCGCAAATCAAAGCCGCGACGAGGGGGTGTCTGCGATGGATTGGCAAGCAGATGCGGGAGTGGTGAACAACAAGAGGTAGCGGCGCGCTGCTTGGGTGGCTGAAAACGGTGTTCCGGCGACTGTTCCGACGTCGGAACAGGGACATACGACGTAAGTCGGCAGAGAGAACGGAATTGCAACTCGCGGCGGGCTGGAAAAACGAAGTGTTTGGTCGTTCAATACCATGTCGAATGCGTACCGCGTGATTGCCTCAAGGCCGGCCAAGGCCAAGCGATGCTCTTCGCGTCGCTACTCACGCTTTGCGTCTACGTTGCTTGAGTTCTTCGCTCTGTATCGTACCGCTCTGGCCAGTCAGGTTCATCGTCAGTTGATTGACCAACTACCTACAGACCGTGTGACCCGGTTGCACTTACAGACGCTGGTTGCAGCCGGAGAGTTGGAGGTAATACGTGAGCCAGGGATCAACAGCCCGAACGTGTACGTGGTCACGCGGCGGGGCCTGCGGGCGATGGATAGCCGCCACGTGTTTGACACGAAGCCGAGAACGAGGAGCCATGTGGCTCACGAATTGCTGATTACTGAGGTGGCTGTCTCGCTCAAAGATGTGACGCGGCTGCGAGCCGACATCAAATTGTGCTGGCAGGAGCGGTTTGCCTTGGCTCAACACACTTCCTTCCGTGAACTTGTCCCAGATTACGCCTTTTTGTTTCAGCACGACGTGGGACGGCTGCTGTGTCTGGTGGAAGTCTCAAGCGGTGAGGAATCAGCCACGCGGCTAGGCCAGAAGCTGCACAAGTTCGCTGATTGGGCTGAGAGCCCTGAGGGGTACGAGTTCATTGTTGAGTTGTACCGGCAGTGTGGGGCCGCAAAGCCTCGCCCACAGTTCCGCTTGCTGGTGGTGGCCGAGAATCGCCGCAGCGGCAACGATGCGACTCGCGTTCGGCAGGTGTTTGGCGAGGCCATGCGTTTGCCACGCGGCCTGCGACGACGCTCCGAACGGTATCCTCCCCAGTTAGTCTGAATTTCTAACGCTTTTGTCACAACTCACTAATTGTTGTTCACCAAGTTATCCCGCGCCGTACACTTTGCGTCCCCCCGAATGTTCGCCGACGCCGCATAGAGTGAAGCATAACAGGCATCTGCATACATGGAGTCGGGAACTCTCCAACACGGATTCGGATATGCCTGCGGGGAGTCTAAAAAGAATTATTTGGGGGTCTGTGGAATGGTCTGGTTAAAAGGTTGTGAGCGATGCGGCGGGGACCTGTATCTGGAGAAAGACCGCTTCGGATCATCCATCCTGTGCTTCCAGTGCGGAGCGAGCCACGCCGACTTCGAAACTGATATTTCCGAAGACGTCATCGTTGAAACGATCGCGCGAGTTGAGACTAGCGTCGCGGCCGTCAGCCGGTAAGTACCGATGGGCGCAGCTAACCAGGTGCACGGAGGTTCTTGAAATGCGAAAATACGATCACGAAGACCCAAAGCAGGCGGCGGCCAAGTTTGTTGCTTCACTCCGCCCGAGCGTGAAGAAGACGATAATGCGAAATCACAGCATCGCGCTCAAGGACTATATGACCGGTGTCCTGGAAGAGGGACGCCAGTTGACTCCCGAGGAAGAGGTGGACAGGGATGTCCGAATGCGCGAGTTCATGGCGATCGGGAAGTCATTTGGGTTCGATGAAAAGCAGCTGACGCTCGTGCTGATGGTCGAGTCGATCGTCGTCAAGGACGGGTGCGATTCCTGAGTGCCTCTTAGCGCCAATTCGATTCGGTCCGAAAAGGGGGCTGGGCCAATAAAATGACCCGCCCCCTTTTTCCCATAAGTTTTCAGACTAGATAAACAGCGGAGCGAACACCAGGGCCACGATGGACATCAGCTTGATCAGGATGTTCAGGGCGGGCCCGGACGTGTCCTTGAAGGGGTCTCCCACCGTGTCGCCCA
>JADFIX010000326.1 GCA_022566435.1 Planctomycetota bacterium | reverse complement strand
CTTCGGTAACCGATGGGAAGAAAAAGAGTTCCTCTCGAAAATCCGGAGCCAGACGCAGGCGATCCCAGAAAAAAACGGAGGCAAAGGTACCGATCGAGATCGTCGCCACCGTGTCATCAGAGCTAGAAAAAAGCGAAGACTCATCATCCGGGAAGAAAAAAAGACTGTATAACAGACGCGTGACAGTCTCCCAGGCTGCGCGCGAACAGGCAGACAAGAGCTACTGATTCATGGATCAGAAAATCTCCGCAAAATCAAGACGACTGATCCTGCTCGGATCGTCTGGTTCGATCGGCACCAACACCCTGTCCGTGATCGAGCATCTGCGCCGGATAGGTTCGGTGAATTTCGACGTGGTGGGTCTTGCCGTGGGTTCAAATGCGAGCCTCGTCAGCGAGCAGGCCCGGGCGTTTGACGTCAGTCACATCGCCATTGCAGACACGACGCGATCTGAGGAGATAATAGGCGTCCAGCATGTCTTTGCCGGGGAGGATTCGGCGGTTCAGTTGATCAACGCCGAATTCTCGTATGATGATCTGGATTTGGTCGAGGCCGCGTTACGGGCTGAAGGAATCAAATTCACGACCCAGGGTACGAGGATACTGGTGGGTAGTGCGGATCGGCAGAGAGCGATTCGCGTGGCGCACACCGCAGGGGGATTGCCGGAAGGAAGCCTTTACGACATGGCCGACGTGATGGCGGATCAGAACCCTTTTCAATCTCCCGATGCCCGAAAATACGCCCAGAATTTCGCCAAGGGAAACGAACTCGCGAAAATCATCGCAACCTATTCATTCATCAAGCGGGCATCGGTCATGATCAACGCAGAATCCAAGCGTCGCTTAGGGGGCGATTCGTTCGAACCATCTGCCGGAGTGGTGGTCACGCTCGCATCGAACAAGGAGATGGATGCCACGTTGGTCAAGGGTATCGCGGATCTCGTGTCGGGGGCCGTGGCGGGACTGAAACCGCATAACGTCAAGATCACGGACTCGCGGACGGGGCGTTCGCACACAGTCCCTCATCCGGATGACGCACTCGGCGCGGATTATTTGGGTTTGGTCAAGCAGCACGAAGCTCATCTAGAGTCCAAGATCATGAGTATGCTTGCGGACATTCCGGGTCTTCGGGCTTCGGTGACGGTGGATCTGGATACGAGCAAGCGGCTGACGCAGACGATCGATCACGCCAAGGCGGAGCCTAGGAAGGAAATGTCCAAGACGACGGAGATGAACAGCGCGGCGCAGCCCACCGAGCCCGGGGTGCAGGCGAATTTGGGTCAGGCTTTGACCGCTGGGCCTGCTGGGCAGTCGAGCAACACCGATGAATCGGAGACCGAGTTCTTCGATCCAAAGACCATGAAAACCGAAACCGTCGAGCAAATGCCGTTTTCGTTGAAATCGGTGACCGCGACCGTGGGGATCCCACGAAGTTTCATCGTGGGCGTCTATGCGGCGCGATTCGGAAACGACACGGATCCGAAAAACGATAACGCCGAATTTGTCCAGGTTCGTGATGAACAGATCGCCCGCGTCAAGGCCAGCGTCGAAAGAATCGTGATGGCCAAGAGTCAAGACGATGTCGAGGTAGACGTTTATCCGGATATGGAATGGAATTCCGAAGGCAGCGGTTGGAGTCGGATTCCGGGTGGCGTTGCGGCCTCGTTTGAGGGTTCGAGTGGTCTCGACTCGTTCGAGTTGGCCAAGACCTACGGTCCGCAGGTCGGATTGGTCGGACTGGCCTTGATGAGCCTGTTCATGATGATGCGGATCGTTCGCAAATCATCCGAAATCACTGGGAAGAGACATCAGCCGGCAAGTTCGGCAGATGATCAGGAGGACGAGGATGTGGACATGTCTTTGGGACCGCTTGCCGTCGGGCAAGCGGAACTGTCGGGCAGTGTGTTGACCGGCAGAGAAGTCGATGAGAACACACTTCGCCATCATGAATTGAGTGAAGAGGTCGCGCGCATGGTCACGGCGGACCCGAAGGGCGCCGCCGAACTGATTCGGCGGTGGGTGGGGGACGAATTGTAGTTACGGCCTGCGACGCGTGAGCGGGTTCCAATGCACGGGTACCGACGATTTGCGGATCAATCTCGATGGCAGACGCGAAAAGCAGCTCGAACGAAGGCGAATTCGGCAGCCTGAATGGTATTACCAAGGCGGCGGTTCTTCTCCTTTCTCTGGACTCAGAGGTCTCCGCTACGGTTCTGCGGCAGTTGGACCAGGGAACTGTCGAGGAGATCACACGGGCCATCGCGCATCTGGACATGGTCGGTCCGGACCAACGTGGTGTCGTGATCGAGGAATTCTACAACCTCGCGCTTGCCAGCCAGTACATGAAGGTTGGCGGTATTGTCCAAGCGCGAGCGCTCTTGGAAAAAGTGTTGCCGCCGGAGCAGGCGGCGCGAATTCTGCGTGTCATAGAGACCCAGGTTCACAAACGCCCGTTCGCGTTTCTCGCGAAGACCGATTCCGAAAACCTGATGACGTTCATTCAAGACGAGCATCCTCAGACGATCGCCTTGGTGTTGTCGCACCTCGACGCCGGCAAGGGAAGCGAGATTCTCGCCGGCTTACCCTCAGTGAAACAAGTTGAGGTGGTGACGAGGATCGCGCATATGGACAACACGAACCCGGAAGTCATCAAGGATGTCGAGGACGGGCTGGCCATGAGGCTTTCCGGCGTTGTCTCTCAAACAACTCAAAAGGTGGGCGGCGTCGAGTCTGTCGCGGAGATACTGAACCTCGCGGACCGAAGTACGGAAAAGTCCATCATGGAATCCTTGGAAGCCCAGGATCCGGATCTGGTCGAGGATATTCGCCGGCTGATGTTCATCTTCGAGGACATCATGTTGGTGAACGACAAGGGTATCCAGATGGTCTTGAAAGAGATCGACAACGAAGAACTGTCGCTCGGGTTGAAGACCGCAAGTACCGAGCTACGCGACAAGATATTCAAGAACATGTCGGAACGAGCGGCGGAACTGATCAAGGAGGACATGGAATTCATGGGTCCGGTACGCGTGAGCGATGTGGAGTCGGCACAGCAGAAAATCGTGGATGTGGTGCGACGACTGGAGGACGCGGGCGAGATTATTATTTCGGGACGCGGCGGCGAGAAGGAAATGATCGTATGAAACTGATCGCTTCGTTCTGCCTTCTTGTCTTATCCCATGTGTGCCGGATGTTCGAGGTGTGCTTATGTCGACCGTGATCAAAGCCGGCAGGGCCGGCCCGATTCTGCAACGCCTATCCACGGTCGATTTGGCAGATCATCTGGCGGAAGCGGAGGCGGTGATTGCCGAAGCGAAACGCCGGGCGGCGCAAATTGTGGCCACTGCGGAACGCGACGCGGTGCGATTGCGAGAGGAGGCGCGGCAAGTCGGGCATGAAGAAGGACTCGATCAGGGCCGCAAGGAGGGAACGAAACTCGGACGCGAAGCGGCATGGGAGGCCGCCACCGGCAAGTTCGATGCCCAACATGCGGGCGTTGTCTCGGTGATGGAAAAGGCGATTGCAGAGATCGACTCGATGAAAGGTGATCTCGTGATCCATGCGGAACAACACTTGCTCGACTTTGCCGTACGGATCGCCACGCGGCTGACGTACGCCATCGGTCGTTTGGATCGAGAATCGGCAAGGGCCAATCTCGATCGGGTGCTTCGCGTGGTGGATTCCAAGACGAACTTGGTGGTTCACGTGCATCCGGATGACCTATCGGCGATGGAAGCATTCGCCGTCACTGTGCGTCAAAAGGCAGAAGGGTCTCGATCGTTGAAGATCGTCGAGGACGCGGCGACGGCGCCGGGAGGCTGCCGCGTCGTGTACGGCGGATTCGAAGTCGATGCGACGCTCGACACGCAGATTGAAGAAATGGTGACGCTATTGATGGGACGACCGCAAAGTGAGTGATATGTTCTCCAGCCAGCAGTCTTTGATCGAGCACGCTGCGTTTTCTCGAATCAGCGGCCGCGTATGCGAAGTGACCGGACTGACCGTCGTGGCGGAGGGATTGCCCCTTCCGGTCGGCGCGCTTTGCAGGATCGACATCGGACACGGCGATTCGCTGGAAGCTCAGGTTGTCGGTGTTCGCGGTCACCGGACCGTGTTGATGACCCTGCGTGAGCCGCTCGGCGTGGCGGTGGGTGATAAGGTGGTGAGCACCGTCGGGCTGCAGCATGTGCCGGTCGGTCGGCAGATGCTGGGCACGATTCTCGACGGGTTGGGGCGGCCAATCGGCGGTGTGACCGACTTTGCCGTCGAGGCCCACTATCCGGTGTTTCGCGACGCACCGCCGGCGCTATCGCGGGACCCCATTCTCGAACCGCTTTCCACTGGAATTCGGGTGATCGACGCGATGCATACGATCGGTTGTGGTCAGCGGCTAGGCATATTCGCGGGGACCGGCGTCGGGAAGAGCGTGCTCTTGGGCATGATTACGAGGTTTACGTCGGCGGATGTCGCAGTCGTTGCGCTGGTCGGCGAGCGAGGCCGGGAGGTCGGTGACTTCATCCGGCGGGACCTAAGTGAAGCGGGGATGGCACGAAGCGTGTTGGTCGTCAGCACATCGGATCAATCCCCGGTGCTGCGGGTGCGCGCCGCGTTCGTGGCCACCGCCGTGGCGGAGTACTTTCGCGATCTCGGAAAAAACGTCTTACTCCTGATGGACTCTACGACGCGAATGGCCATGGCGCAGCGGCAGATTGGCCTGTCGGCGGGCGAGCCACCGACCACGAAAGGATATCCCCCGAGCGTTTTTGCGTTGTTGCCGAAGCTGTTGGAGCGCAGCGGGCGGACAGAGCGAGGGAGCATCACCGGATTGTACACCGTGCTCGTGGAAGGCGATGACATTTCCGAACCGGTATCCGACGCGGTCCGTGGTATCCTTGACGGACACGTCTGGCTATCACGTGATCTCGCCAATCGCGGACACTATCCAGCGGTGGCGGTGCTCGAAAGCATCAGCCGCGTCATGCCCGATATTGTCGATGACGAACACTTGGCCGCTTCGGCCACGATACGACGCGTGCTCGCCGTGTGGGACGATATTGAAGATCTTGTAAACATCGGGGCCTATGCCGCCGGTACGAACGTGGCGTTCGATGTGGCGGTGTCCATGAAACCTGCGATAGACGATTACCTTTGTCAAGCGACCGATGAGCGTGCGGCGTTCTCCGACGTGCGAGAGGGGCTTGTCGCCTTGGCTACGGCGATTGAGCAACGACGCCAAGCGCTTTCGGCCAAGACCCCGGCTGGTTCGTTGGCGGTAACATCGTGAGGGCGCACCCATGGCGGGAAGATTTCGATTTCGGCTCGAAGCCGTACGTCGCGTTCGCAAGCAAGCGCAGGATGTGCGGCGGCGCATGGTCGCCGACGCCGTCCGAGCCGTTCAGGAAGTGGAGAATCGCATGGGGCGCTTGAACGCGGATCTGGCTCAGACGATGGATCGCTCCCGCGATAGTCGGCGACTGCACGACTTGGATATATCGGCGCTTCGCAGTCACCAGATCTACCGCGGGTGCATTCACCGCCGGCTGTTGGAATCCGCGACGGAACTGGAAGAACAACGGGCGACGCTGGAAGTCGAGCGGACGAAGCTGGCGGAGACGACCAAGAGGCTCAAGGCTATTGAGAAACTCCGGGAGAATAAGTTGGCGAG
>JADFIX010000325.1 GCA_022566435.1 Planctomycetota bacterium | reverse complement strand
TATACGAGCGTGTTGAACAGGCCCCTTGCCAGTCGCTGCTGCACCCCGCCATGACTCGGATTCCCGACCGCGACCTTACGCAGTTCGTCGAGCAACGCATCACGGCGCTCCAGCTCGTTTTCTTCTTTGGCGTGTATGAGCGTGTTGAACAGGCCCCTCGCCAGTTCCTCCTGCACCCCGCCATGACTCGGATTCCCGACCGCGACCTTACGCAGCTCGTCGAGCAACGCATCACGGCGCTCAAGCTCGTTTTCTTCATCGGCGTATACGAGCGTGTTGGACAGGCCCCTCGCCAGTTCCTCCTGCACCCCGCCATGACTCGGATTCCCGACCGCGAGCTTACGCAGCTCGTCGAGCAACTCATCACGGCGCTCCAGGTCGTTTTCTTGTTTGGCGTCTACGAGCGCGTTGAACAGGCCCATCGCCACCAACTTCCCCAACTTCGGGTGTCGACTCACAAGCTGAACAGAAGCGGCGATAAGCCTTGATTGGACGTTTGGCACTGAGCCACCCAGCATCGTCGCAGCCACCGCGCAAACGCCAACGTAGCCCTCGTGCACCCCCAGGTCTTGACTCACACCACCCAGTGACACCAACGCTAGAGTAATTGGGCGTGTTTCCTCCAAATTAGGATCGACAAGAGGAGCGAGTTCCGTAATTAAGTACTCGGCCTGTTTTCTCGCGAGCGGTTTGTACGAATCGCGGGTGCAGACGATGCGGCGAATCGCTTCGTGTCGCTTCGCATGACCATACGTCGGCGCCCCAGTGTCGTTTTTCGGTGGCTGGAGGAGCCCGCACGCCTGAAGGTCGGGTATGGGTGATGCCGGTAGTCCATTCTCGATAACCATCTTGAAAGGCTCATACAACACCGTCGAACCAAGATCGGGTAACAATGCTAAACGAACGGCGAACTCGAAATGAGCGCCGTTTTTAGCCTTCAAGTCCGACAGCTTGCCATCGAGATCACGGTAACGATAACTGTGGGCATCTTCGGCCAATAGCCCAAGTTCCTCCGCGTTCCGCGGCACCTGCCCGGCATCGACCCAGCGCCCGATGACGCCCGCATAGCCGTCGATCATTCGCATCAACAGCTCACGGTCCACATCGCGGGTGGCCGGCACCTTGTCGTTTAGGTAGTGCACCAGCCGATCACTCTCATCAAGGTCCTCCGGCAGGTGCAGCACGGGCAGGGGCCAGACTTCCGCTGCAATCGAGGCCTCGTCGAATTCCTTTACACACTTCAGGGCCACGGCTTCCGTCTCGCCCGCTTCCGGTGCGCGTGTCGCGAGAAACATGTGGCACTCCGGCCAGTCATCGAGATGGCGCAAGAACGAGTGAATCGTCTTGGCCTCGACTTCCACGCCCTCGCCCTGGTCGAACGCATCAAGAATGAGCACGACCCGCACTTGACCATCCGTCAGTTGGTCCAGAACCCATAGGAGATCGCGAGCCTGTTCGTAGTCGAGAGTTGGTAACTTGATGCCTGCGGACCTCAGGTCGCGATTGGCCTCGTGGAGTGAATTGAACACGCCGGGTAGCGCCTCGCCCGTACCCTTGGCACCTGTGATCGCCTCAAACACCATTCCAAGGGCATTGCCTACCGCCTGCCCCACACGCGTGACCATCGTTTTCTTGTGCCTGATCCAAAGGCTTCTTGCCTGTCCAAAGTAAGTGCTGTCAGAAAGCCAACGCGAGTACAGGTCTTGCAGACTGCGCAACAGGAGATCGGCGTATTGCCCGGTAGATTCCGCATAGCCGACGAGGACGGACTCGTCCTCCGCGAGCCGCCCGGTAAATGCCAGCAGCAGGGAAGTTTTTCCCGATTGCGGTCGACCGACGATCGATGTGACGCCTTTGGCACCGGCCCGCTGCAACAAGTATCGCAGGTCGGGTTCACGACCAAAAAGGGGACGGATTGAACTTCTTTGAGCCATGCGACACCGTTTCACGCAAGATAGAGCTCGCCACACGCTGACGTCGCTGAAATAGGAATCCTTGGCGCGCCGCCGAATTGCCGAACATTCTAGCGGCTTGGGCCAAAAGATCGAACCAGTAGCCCGCATTTCTCACCACACGGGCTAGCCTCGATTTGCGCCACACGTGTGGTGGCGCGTCGCCCCAAGGAGGCAACCACATGGCAGCCCAGGGCAACGCCCGGCATCGCCCTGGGACTGCGACGCGCAATACGAAAAAGCCCTGCAAGGGCGCCACAACCATCCACCCCAAACGTACCGTCCATCGAATTGAAGAGGTGAACGAGATTCATCGACAATGACTGTGGCATGTCGAGTCCTTGGCTGTCGCGGCCTTTCAGGGCTCCTACTCTATTGTGTTCCGGTCCCCAGGGCGTTGCCCTGTGCTGACATGTCGCTGCCCCGTTGGGGCGAACAACAATCGCGCTCCAGGCTGTACCACAAGACCTAGTTGCCGCGGGTCGGAGGGCGTGAAGTCCGAACGATTGTTGGTTACACTGTGTCCTCATAGGGCTGATCCTCCGTGAACGATAAATTGGCTTTGACAACCGGATTTATCGCACGAAGGGCAGCCTTTTTCTATCCATGTGGTGAGAAATGTGGATCATCCGTTGAATCGCGAGCCAACGTTGAGGATGGCACGGTGTTTGGTAGCGATAGCTTGCGACGTGGGAAATCCGTGCAAGTTCGAAACCAGCGGGTCCGTCAGCGGTATCCGTACATATACTCGTTGAGATAATGGATCGTATGGTCCATCTCGTCGTTTTGGTCTTCGATCACGTCGCCGATGGAGATCACTCCCACGAGACGATCCTCTTCCACCACGACGAGATGACGAATGTGCTTGCGCCGCATGAGCGCGCGACACTCGGTCTCCCCCGTTCCCCGCCGACAGCAGGCCACCGGCGTGGTCATGACGTCCCTGATCCGCGTCTCGGTGAGCGAGCGTTCCGGGGCCACGAGCCGATTCAGAATGTCGCGCTGGGTGAAAATGCCCACGACCTCATCGTGCCGCATGACCACCATCGCTCCAATGTGCCGCTCGTTCATGATTTTCGCGGCCTGAAGAACGGTGCCGTCGGGACTGATCGTGGCGACAGGATCATGTCGCTTGTCGATAATGTGTTTCACGGTATACATGATGGCCCTTTCGGTTCCGTGGAACATCGAGGCGTCGTCGCCCGTTCGAGCGACGGTCCGTGACCTCGTTCTCGGCTTCGCAGAAAAAATGCTCCTCGAATAGATCCCGCCGGAGGCTGGTTGCGGTCAATACACTTCCAACAGGATACGTTGTTCGGCCTTCAAACGTTTGCTCAGGTCCGTCTCACCGTTGAGTTCGCCTATCCGGTCGATGACAGAGAAGACGCCTTTTTCAATTCCCTTGAGCCCGCAGATGAAGACCAGCGTGTCGGGCTTCGCCAGCGATTCGCCAAGCTCGACGCGATGCTCCCAGAGCCGGACCTGCACATACATCTTGTTCGCCACGGTGGGAATCTCTTCGGGATACGGGTTTTGCTCGGCCTCGCGACTCAAAGCGGTGATGTATCGGAAGTTGGGGCGGTCGACATACGACCGGAATTCATCGTCGTATAGAAGCGTGTCGGCGTATCGTACACCGAAAAAGAGAAAAGCCTTGCCGTGGTAATTCCGGGTGAACATTTCGGTGAGCATGCCTCGATAAGGGGCGATCCCGGTCCCGGTGGCGATGAAAATCAGATCCCGAGAGTGGAAATCGAGCGGCAAGAGAAATCGTTTACCTACCGGCCCGGTGATTTTCACCTTCTCGCCCACTTCACAATCACAAAGGTATCTCGAGCATACGCCGGCGACCTGAACTTCCGGAACCTCGGGTTCGCGCCAAAAGTGCCGCACCACGACCACCGAAACGGTCTTGCCGTCCTTTTGGTCGCCTTTGGATTCGGAGGAGACCGAATAGAGTCGCAAGTTTTGGTGTTTGCCGGTGCGTCCATCGTAGCCGTCCGGCACGACGCCGACACTCTGACCCGGCAGATAGGACAACCCGTCCGAGCTCAATACGATGTGCCGCACATCGTTTTCCGGAGGGCGGTCGCTCGCCGTCAACCGGCGATTCTCCAACACCTTACCGATCAGTGGACTACCTGACTTGAAGAGGTTAACGGTGACTTCTCTCGGCGTCGGCGACATTGGACTACCGCCTTTCTATCAGCCGCCACGGCCATTCCCGCGTCCGGCGGCGCCTTCCGACGTTCGCCGCCGTGATGGGCCTGTCCTTTAAGCAATCGCCCTGCCCTCACCGGGCCGACGCATTGATAATAGCGCTGCGGTTAGCAATGGTCAAAACGAATTTGACCGCTACTTGAAGGTTTCCCTTTCTCCGTGCACCACTATGGAAGGACATTCGACCGCTCTAGGAACCAGAAGAATCGCCGGGAAATCCTGTCCCGGGAGCTCTGCCGGCGACGTGAACTTGCATGTGTCCGAAGTCGAGGCAGGTATTGATGGGAAGCGACGGAGGGAATGCGGGTGCCTCATCCTTAGGGTACTTCCGCAGGGTGGGGGGACATTGTGGTGGGCAGCGACGGAGCGACCGAGCGAGGAAGCGACGAAGGGGAAAACCGGGTGCCCCATCCTTCGGGTACGGAGCGACGAAGCGACTGAGGTGGGGACTAATCTCTTTCGATGTACCCCAGACTCTCGAGTTGTTTTAATACTTCTTCGGGCAGGTCGGGCTGATCGGGATCCGAGAACACGCGCGATCGCCAGACGTCAAGAGTATGGTTGACTGTTTTGTAACGATCCAAAAGCTTTTGCCCATACTCTGTGGCGTGGGCCGGTCGAGGATAATGCTCGTCAGGATCAACGATCAGATCGATGTAGTATCGCTGTTTCTGAACCATATCGTCCGTGAGCTTCCACTCACGCGTTCTGATGGACCGCATAGCGCGACCGACGGAAAAGAGTTCGCTGATGCCGAGATTGTCGAAGTCCACCGTCTTTTTTCGTGCCACGGACACCAGGCTGTGTCCCATGAACTCGGTGGCCGGAGGTAGACCGGCCAGCTCGAGCAAGGTCGGGGCAAGGTCGATGATGCGCGTCTGGGCGCGGATGCGAACGCCTTTCGGTATGAGAGGCGGGTAACGGATGAGCAATGGGATTCGGATGACTTCGTCGAACAGGGTCATGCGGTGGGCCTTGAACCCGTGTTCGAAAAACTCCGTTCCGTGGTCGGAAGTGATCACCACCACCGTTTGTTCGAGTAACCCGCTTCGCGCCAGGTCATCGATGATCCGACCGACGTAGTAATCGGTCCAGCGGATTTCACCGTCGTACAAAGCGATCAAGTGCTGTAGATCACGCGGCGGCATGTCCGCGTTGATATTCGGATCGAAGAAAAAGTCGGTTCCGGTGACCGTGCCGGTGTAGCCCGGATCGGGCAGCCCGCCGCCAAACGTTACACTCCCCACAGCATTCGAAAAAGAAGGGTCCTGCGTCCATAAAGAAAAGATAGCGCCTGCTTTGCTTATACTAACCACTTCGATTTTATTTGGATCATACACCAGCTGCCCTTGTACCGCGTTAATTGATACGCCTCCTGTATTAACTCTTGTTATGACCGTAAACGTTTCCCCGGTGGTAAACGCGCCGCTCGCAGGCGCAATAAATACCTTCGCACTCTGTGCAAAGATAGGCGTGCGCGAGGGTAAAAAAACA
>JADFIX010000324.1 GCA_022566435.1 Planctomycetota bacterium | reverse complement strand
GTTTCGTCCTTGCGATCCCAGCGGGCACTTCCGCCATGCGGTTGACCCTTAGCGCACCCGCGGGCAAGGAATCCAAGGCGAGTTTCGAACGCATTTATGATTCGAACGGTTCTCGTCATCGAATTCGCTCCAACAAACTCGACACCGCCGGCGGGCGGCGCGAGGTCGTCTGGACGGTCACCGACGACCTCATACCCGGCGTGTGGGAGGTTCCGATCGTAGCCGACCGCCCGGACAGGTCGTGGCCGTTCGATCTCCACGTTCGCTTCATCGGCCTTCACGCCGACCCGACGACGATCCGCAAATGGTCCGATTCGCCGCCGGAGGGGCATCTGGTGGTCACGAACCTCTTTGATCGACCGCTGGCGGCACAGGGCTCCGGGAAACTGGAAGGCTTCCGCAAGCTCGAACAAGAGGATTTCACCGGGTTAGAAGATACAATTACCCACACGCTGACGCTCGACAAACACTTCGATCGCGTCCGCGTTGATTTGGAGATGACGCCGGAAGCCTATGCCACAACGACCGACATCGGCGTTCGCATCGAAGCGGACGATGAGGAAATTTACTCGTCGGCGTTCAGCAACCGAAGACATCGTGCCACGATTCGCGTACCGCGAAGTGGAGACGACGCCTCGGTCAAGCTCATCATCCAAGGCGGATTCGCGGTGGCCGATGACAAAAGGGAGACACCGATTACCGTGCGGTTCGATCAGCTATTGGCCGAACCCGTTTCCGTGTCGGTTCAACACGGAGAATCCTCAGCGATCGACTTCGTGCCGGGCGTACCGCTTCGTTTGAATTTTCAGCTCGATACCGCCCCGCTCGCGACGCCGGACGGACTCCTTCCGGTGGGCTATCTCGAATTCAAGGAACGCCACAGCGGTGACGTGGCCTTACGCGTTCCGATCGAAATAGCCGATTGATCGCCGACGGCGATGGTGCGACGCACCACGTACAGTTCCGCACGAAGACGCGCTAACCCGGTGTGCGCGACGGCCGCGGCGCAGCCTCTTCTTGCAACAACTCGATAATGGTTTCACGCAGTTTTTTTCTTGCTTCCGTTTGCCGCAGGACGCCGCCACGATCGATGACAAAGTACGTCGGCAGGCGAATCACACCCATTCGAACGAGGATTTCACTTGAAATCCCGCCCGATTCGAAGTGCTGGCGCCAAGGCAGTTTCAGTTCCGCCAAGGTCTGCTTGAAAGATGACAGGTCGCGGTCCACGTTGACCCCGATCAAGACTAACCCTTTTCCTTGAAAAGACGCATGGAGCTTCTTTAGGGTTTCGAGACCATCGAGTGCGAACGAATTGGTACTCGACCAAAAATGCAAGACAACCACTTTACCCTTGAAATCCGCCGTGTTGACCACCTTCCCGTCCGGTTCTGTTAGCTGTAGCTCGAAAGGTCGCCCGACCGCCGTCACCCGGAACAGCTCACCGCCCGCCCGTCTCGTGGCGGGGTGGTCCGGGAATTCTCGTTTGAGTCGGTTGACTTCGCCCTGGGCCTCTTCCGTCAGGTGCGCCGCGAGAAGATTGCGGATAAGGCTCGCCCGCACTATGGCTCGACGGTGCGATCGCGGAAAGTCGTCGAGAAACGCCCGATACCGTTCGATCGCACCCTGGATGCGCCGTTCCTGAGTCATGTTCTCGCGTCGGGCGACAAGTATGAATGCTTGAATGGAACAAAAAGCGCACTCCGAGGCTAGCGGTCCGGTGGGTTGGCCCGAAGAAATTTCCTGCGTCAGGGCGATCAGTTGCTCCAGATACACCGGACGCATTCGCGACAGTTCGGACAGCGCCAGCAGTTTGGCAACCAATACGCGATCCCGAGCCTGCGACCTCGGATAGCGTTTCAGAAAATCATCGGCAATCGACATGATTTCGCGCAACTGCCCGGCATTGACCGTCAGGCGCACCTGAAACGGCAAATCGGTACGTAGAGACGCGCTTAGTTTGTCGATGCGCTCCACCATTTCTCGCTCTTCCTTCGCGCTCTCGGCACTCGGCACATCACCTGCGCGAAGTAGAAGCGGCATCGCAAGAGCCAAGGCGGCGACGGCCATGACTGCTTTCGCAAGACGACATTTCCTACGACACATGCCGGGTTCTCCAAGTAAATACGCCGCGAGAATCAACATCTCTCCGGCAATCACTCATGCCCACACGAACGGACAGAATTATATCGAAACCTTACACTCATTCGTGGACGCTCGCCAGGCCGGTCCCGTGACACGTGGTCACGCTCATGCCCGAAAGCAAGTGGCTCATCAGTCGATGTGCGGCGGAGTATCGAATGTGATAGGATTGGTTCGGCGCCATGAGCCAAACCATGACCATTGGCGCACTTAGCTGTGGCGTAGTAAGTGAGCGTGCACCGGCACGACCCCGTTTGGCCCGGAGCGAGTTCGGTCGCTTTTCTCGACTTGGGTGGCGAATGGTAGAGGCAGGTCGTCGACCCTGCCCTACCTGTCTGGGCGGATGAAAACCGGCCAGTGAATTCTTCCAGTGCATAGCCCATCTCGGTTTCTTTTCAACTCCTAGGTTTCTTGCACATGGCGGCTCGTCGGTATTGGGTGTGCGGTTCTTGAGCCGGTAGCTTTTACCTTTGATCGTGACCACTTCGGCGGTGACGAAAACGAATTTCTGTTGAATCGTCGTTTCGAACTCAGTATGCTAGACGCTAGACATTCGATCGGTCGGTCACGAACGGCGCGTACGAATTCGGCATTGGAGATAGTAATTGTGACGGAACCATTGGGCTGGACGATCTTGCCGATTTCGCGGTATCGGGTTGTTTGACCGGCCCCAACGCTGGACCTTATCACCAGGGTTGCGCACCGTTCGATTTCGACGGCGATCTCGACGCGGACTTGTAAGACTTCGCGCTGTGGCAGCTACAAATTACTGGGCCGTGAGCATCATGCTCTGTTTGTCGTGACGGTCGATGGAGGTGTGAAAGTGAAGGGAGCGTAAGAGAGCTTGCGCCCGAATTTGCTGGGCAGCACTACGAAACACAAACGTTTCCGAAACCCTCGAGCATCAAATCCCTCGCCGGATCGCCCATACGAACATAGAAGTCGTTGATCTTCTGACGATGAAACTTGCGGTAAGCGCGTTCGCGCAAGTACGGCTCGATCTCCTGTGCAGATGGACGATCGTTTTCGATGAGCAGAATCCTCGGCCGAAACCGATCCAAGTTGAAACCGTCCAGAACGTCCTTCTCCCCACCCTCTACGTCGATCGATACCAGATCGATCTTCCATCCCACGTGAGGAATCCACGGACTACCCACCGCGGAAGGATTCTCCCGCTCGGGACAGAGCAATTCATCGACGGTCACAACCGGAACCTCGATCTCCACCAGCTGCGCCCCTTCCCGCTTGCACCGGGCCACATGATCCGCGTCCGTCGTCAGGAAGGACAAGACAGGGATATTCTGGGCGATCGTGAAAGTCGCGGAAGCAGGATGCCCGGGTTTACTAACCGCAGCTTGTACGACGCGACTCCGTCGCCTGACGCGTTTGGCGTGCTCGCATAATTGCGCAATCGGTTCCACCAGCATGCCACACCAACCCATTTGCTCCAGAAAATAAGTGTTGCTGAGCGTGACACCGTCGTACGCCCCGATTTCGATGAAGTATCCGGTCGGCCGTTGACGAAACACCTGCCACAGAATTCGATCCTCGCCGAATTGTGCTTTGTATAAGTGATTGACCGCTATGGTTGTCATGGCCGTATCGTCTTGCTGATTTCAAGTCGCCTTCCACTTATTGAATATTGCCAATCCGCGAAGGCGCTCAGGTCTTCACGAACAGGGCATCGCCCCAATGGTGCGGTTGATCGGACGGGTAGATTCCGTGCTGACGGAATCCACATTCTCCCATGAAAGAATCGATTTCCGCGTGCAGCGGAGAATCCTTGTACATAGGCACAAAGGACACTTCGAGGTAGACCATGCGAACGCTGCGCAGCAACGCCTTCGCGCCGTGCAGCGCTTTCAGCTCCCCACCCTGCACATCGAGTTTGAGCAGGTCTACGCGATGCGGGTCCACCTCACTGTCGCGACACCAGCGGTCAAGCGTGCAGATGTCGACGACCTCCTCACCCACCTCCTTCGTCCATTTCGCACACGGATTGCCCTCCTGAAAACCGAGCAGCGAGCTCGCCTCCGGGCTGGCGGTTAGATGAATCGTGGCTTGCCCGTCTCTGTCGCCCACGGCCTTGCGAACCGCATGGACGCCGACTTCCTCGCACTTGGATTGAAGTTGCTGGAAGACGGCACGCACCGGCTCAAAGCTGTAAATATCCGCTTGCGGGAACGCCCTGCGAAATGACGCTGCACTCTGACCCACATTCGCGCCGCAATCAAGAATCACTCGCGGTTCGGGCAGGAGTGCTTTCATGTCATCCATGGCCTCTGTCTTCGAGTATTCGACGGGAAGCGGACCGAGGGTCACGCCGGCCAATACCGTCGCCAGGCGATGGCTATAGAGGTGGTCGGACAGCGTGCGAAGCTGTCCGGCGCGGGCGATGGCCACACGCTCCTCCGGATGGCTCAAGTAGTAACGAATCTTTTCCACCAATTCGTTCTCACTCCGAAAGACCACGCATTCCTTGCCGACTTCGAAGTGGTTCTCCAATTCCGCCTGATGATAGCAAAGCATGAACCCACCGGCCGCGGTGATTTCGAAGTGTCGCATGTTCAGCCCGGTCTCCGCATTGCCATTGACCAGATTGAGATTGATGGCTGATTCACGAAAGTGGTTCAGGTAGCTGTCCGACGTGCCGAACGGTTCGGCGGTGGAAATACCGTAGGCCTCTTGCCAGCCCCGCCCCGCGAGGAAAAACTGATCGCCGAAAACGCGCTTGGCATAAATCACGAAGCGGTCCCGCTGGCGGAGACACCGGGCAGCGTTGAAGAACAATTTGTTCGTGAAGTAGGCGAGTGTTTTGCTGACTTGGGTGGCCTGGTCATCGTCAGGCTGGACGGGCTCGCCGACCCCGTAGAGTTCGTGGTATACGTCGTAGAAACTTACGTCCGGCATGTCCGCCTGGGCCGCTTGCGCAAGGGTTCCGGCCAACAGGTTGCCGGAGGGGACCGGGACGTTGGCACGGAAGTACTGCGTATTCTGCCCCCCGACAAACGATACGATCGGTTTTTGGGATTTCGGGTCGATGGACTCCGTGTTGTATCGCCGATTCACCGCCGCCATCGGAAGATGGATGACACTCGGTACGCCGAATTTGTGCAGCTCGATGGCCTGCGCCCGATCTTACACGCAGTAGACCCAGCTTCGGCTGACGTGGGCGGTTCTTTTGGACCGCCAAATGCTGGGTGTTCACAGAAGTCGGGATGGCGAATCATTCGACCTACGGTCGGTCGGCGGAGCGCCCGAGCCAATTCGGTCGGTCATGCCGCCATTTAGGCCGCCTAACTTTGCCTCCGTGGCAATCGAGCCTTATAATACTTGCAACAGTGGACATCCCGGCGGGTGTCGGCTCAAGGGTAAATGACTAATGTTGTTTCAACCACCAATCGCACCGCATTACGCGGCCCTATCGGAGGCTGAGTTGGCAAGGCGCATTTCCGAGCGCAGGGCTGAACTTGGATCGAGGGTCGTTATCCTTGCCCATCATTACCAGCAGCACGAGGTTTTTCA
>JADFIX010000323.1 GCA_022566435.1 Planctomycetota bacterium | reverse complement strand
ACACAAGACCATCGTGCCGATTTGCGAAATGCTTGCGGAACTTCAGGAAAAGGCAGGCGTGGAAAAGGAATGGACCCCTCCGGCGGCGACCGACGAACTGTCCGCCGAGCTGCGTGAGAAGTACACTGCGGATCTGCGGGCGGCACGGCAGATTCCCGGCAAACAGGATCGCTACGCGGCGGTATCCAAGGTCTACAAGACCGCCAAAGACGCCTACTTCCCGGAAGGTACGGAAACCTCCGACGGGCCCTATACCTGGTCGACGGTCCGCGATCTCGTCGACGAAATCGAAGGGGAAATCATCGCCGAAAGAGTCGTGACCGAAGGCGCCCGATCCGACGGGCGAGGCGCGGCCGACATCCGCGACTTGGTTTGCGAAGTCGGCGTACTTCCCAGAGTTCACGGTTCATCGCTTTTTCAACGGGGCGAGACGCAGGCGCTCTGCGTCATCACGCTGGGGACCGGGCGCGACGAGCAAATCGTCGACGGGCTGACGGAGGAGTACAGCAAGAAATTCCTGCTGCACTACAACTTCCCGCCCATGTGTACCGGTGAAGTCAGACGTATCGGCGTCACCAGCCGGCGAGAAATCGGACACGGAAATCTTGCCGAAAAAGCACTCGAGGCGGTGCTTCCCACGCCGGATCAGTTTCCGTACACGATTCGACTCGTCTCTGAGATCATGGAGTCGAACGGATCGAGTTCGATGGCCTCCGTGTGCGGCGGATGTCTCGCGCTGATGGATGCCGGCGTCCCGATCAAACAGCCGGTGGCCGGTATTTCCATCGGCAGTTTCGAGCATGGCGGCAAGCACAAGCTCGTCGTCGACATTCTCGGTGAAGAAGACCATTTCGGTGAAATGGACTTCAAAGTCGCCGGTTCACAGCGCGGCGTGACGGCCGTACAACTCGACCTCAAAGGGCGAGGGATTACCAAAGAAGTCATTGCCGAGACCTTTGTCCTTGCGAAAGAGGCCCGCCTGAATATCCTCAAACAGATGTTGAAGGCCTTGGCGGCGCCACGCAAGGAAACAAGCAAGTACGCACCGCGGATCCTGCGGATCACGATCAATCCCGAGAAAATTGGAAAGGTGATCGGCCCAGGCGGTAAGTACATTAAGCTGATTGAATCGGAAACCGGCGCTAAGGTCGAAATCGATAACGACGGCACGATCAATGTCGCGTGCCTCGATATGAACGGCGCGGAACGGGCGATCGAGATGATCGAAGCCGTCACCGCCGAGGTACAGGTCGGCAAGACCTACTCCGGACGGGTGAGCAGCATAAAGGACTTCGGCGCCTTCATTGAAGTGGTCCCCGGTCAGGATGGATTGTGCCACATCAGCGAGCTGGACACCGAATACGTCAAGTCCGCGGACTCTGTCGTGAAGGTCGGCGAAACCGTCCGCGTGAAGGTAATTTCAATCGACGACCAAGGACGAATCAAGCTGTCGCGCAAGGCCGTGATGATGGAAGAAGAGGCCGTCACCCAGTCATAGAATCGGACGGGCGGAAGGGTCGGAGGCCTCGACCGAAACGGTTACCGACGCTTGCCCGCTCGGTGATGGTGAATTCGGGAATTTTCGCGGCCGACGTGGAAGACGCCGGTCGCGCCTGTGGCGGGCATCATCATTCGTTGGGATCCCGTCGTGAACGAGACGCACGAACAGCACGACATTTCCCGCCTGGAACAGTACGAACGTACGATTGCGGAGATGGCGGAACTCGCGGGCGGGCTCGCCCACGAGTTACGGAATCCGCTTTCGACAATGATGCTCAACCTCCGCTTGCTGGCCGAGGACCTTAGAGATGCGGGGACCGATTTCGAAGACGCCCGTCGCCGAGCCCTTTTGAAAGTGGACGTTCTGTGTGGTGAGGCCGAGCGATTGCAGGGGCTGTTCGACGAATTCCTCAGCCTGACCGGCCCGTGCAAGTTACAGAAGCAAGACACGAACCTCTGCGACGTGGTTCACCGGCTGACGCAGTTCGTTGAACCCTTGGTCACGAGCAAGGCGATAGAACTGCGCGTACGGGGCACGGATCGCCCCATACCTTGCAGCGTGGACGCCAAACTCCTCGGTCAAGCGTTGCTCAACCTGCTCGTCAATGCCCAGGAAGCCATGCCCCACGGCGGCACGCTTGAGGTGACAGTCGAGCGGAGCGATCAGGAGGCCGTCATCCTGGTGAGCGACACGGGCGTCGGTATCACGGCCGAGGATCGTGATCGAGTGTTTCGACCCTTTTTTTCCAACAAGGCGGGCGGCACGGGACTCGGCCTTTCGCTGACTCGCCGGATTGCACGAGCGCACGGCGGATCACTGGATTTTCGGAGCGAACCGAACAGGGGAACGACGTTCTGTTTGCGTTTGCCGCTGATCGATACGAAAAACGGAGCGAAGTCCACCGGTGGCTGATATGGGTCGCTTTTCGTCTAGAATAACTGATCTATGAGCGATACGGCGTTTGTACTGATTGTGGAAGATGAAGTCGCCCACGGCGAGGCGATTGCGGAGGCGTTGCAGCGTTCGCAATATGCGTGCAATCTCGTCCACACCGGATCCGCGGCCATCGAGAGCATCGAGCGCCGCCCGCCGGACACCGTAATCACCGATTTCCGACTCGGTGGTCCACTCAACGGTATGGATGTTCTTCTCAAGGCGAAGCAGGCGAACCCGGACTGCGAGGTGATTCTCATCACCGCCTATGGAAGCGAGGAACTGGCACGCGATGCCTTGAGCCGGGAAAGTGAATACCACGCCTACGACTATCTCATCAAGCCGATCGATATCGACATTCTCCGCGAAAAGGTGCAGCGTGCCACAAAACTGGCGATGGCGGCCCGTGATTCGCGACTGGTACGCGAGCAGGTCGACAAGGCGTTCGAGTTTTCAGGCATCATCGGTACGTCGGACATCATCCAGAAGGAGATCAAACGGCTCAAGAAAATCGCGCGGAGCAAGAGCACCGTGCTCATCGTCGGTGAGACCGGTACGGGAAAGGAACTGTTCGCGCAAGCCATCCATCTCAATTCTCCTCGCGCGGGCAAGCCTTTCAAGGTTTTGAATTGTGCCGCCGTCAGCGAAACGCTGCTGGAAAGCGAGTTGTTCGGGCATGTCAAAGGTTCGTTCACCGGGGCGGTCGTCAATCGGAAGGGGCTGGTTCAATCGGCGGACGGCGGAACGATGTTCCTCGACGAGATCGGTGATATGCCCCTGGCGATGCAGGCCAAGTTGCTCCGCACGCTCGAAACCGGCGAGGTGATGCCCGTCGGCAGTAACGATACGCTATACGCCGATGTGCGGTTCGTGGCGGCGACGAATCGAAATCTTACAGAGTTGGTGCAGCAGGGTACCTTTCGCGAGGACTTGTTCTACCGCATTCATGCCCAGGGCGCCATTAGGTTGGCACCGCTTCGTGAACGCCGAGAGGACATCACCGTGCTCGTGCAGAAATTCATCGAGCAGGCGAATAAGGAAAACGATACCGCCCACGAACGCATCGAGCCCGCCGCGATGCGCAAGATCGTCAATTACAATTGGCCGGGAAACGTGCGCGAGCTGAAGAACGTGGTGAACCGCATGTGTCTGGAAGGCGATGGTCCGGTGTTGACGGTGAACGATCTGCCGGATGCCCTTCAGGCATCGACGGACATCGTACCGGCAGGTCCACCAAACCTGGCCGGTCTTTCGATGGCGGACGTCGAGAAGCTGCACATCATGAATACTCTACGGATGTTCGGGGGTAACCGCGAAAAGACGGCCAAAGCGCTGGGTATCGGTGCGCGGACGCTGTACCGCAAACTTCGAGATTACGGACTGCGGTAGCCGGTCATGAGCCCCACGGATCGGCATCGTCCTGCCGGAGCGCGAGCGGCAGGCCCAGAATTTCATTCATGACGATGGCGTGCCGCAGCGCCGCTCGGGATGACATGTCGCCAAAACCGCGCCCACCGCCCACAAGACCGGCGGTTTGGTTTTTGAGGTGGAGATGGGATTCCGGATCCAAGTGTCGGTCGCGCGAAGAAAACTCAAGATGGCCCAGTCTCTCCTCGGTGCTGCGGCGCTTTTTAGCCTCCGGTTTCGCCTTTGAACTCTTCGTGCGACGCGGCCAGGCAGCGGCACTGGGTGCCGACTGCCGGGCAGACCCTTCAGGCGGTCTAGTCGGCACGTTTCCCTGCGGCATTGCCAATTCGCGCACCAGTTCCGGGATCAACACTTCCTCGGGCGAACGCGTGGGCGCTGTGGGTACTTGACTGGGCGCCGTGGGGCCACCGGGGAGCGGTCGCGCGACCGGTGGCTGTAGGGACCTCCGGATTCGTGGGGGCAAGGGTCTGGCGACCGGGGCGGTCGGCGAAGACGAGCGATCGCGAGCGGTGGGCGCAGCGCGCTGCGTGGGCATCGCAGGACCCGGTCCGCTTCCCGGCTGATTCTTTTTGTTGATCGCGTCGATGATCGCCTTCGCCCCTCGTGCCAACACCGCGCCGAAGAAGATGACGATGTAGAAGCCGTACTTCATCAAGTCTTCCCACTCGAAGCCTTGTTGGGATAGAATGAATACTTCCATGTTTACGATCGCCTCACGTAACAGCCGCGGACAGTTCGCCCGCGTTCATTCAGCGTCTAGCCCTACAGCGCAAGGTCACTCGTACCGCAGGCTTCTAGCCTGCACGAGCCGCGATTAGGATGCAGGCAAGATGCCTGCGGTACGACTTCAAGACGACTTTGCGCTGTAGTACTAGTGTACTGCCAACCTCAAATATGCGGGTTGACCAAGAGCCGGGTCGCTCACGCTCGCCGTACTGATACGATGCTCCAGGCATCAGTACCGCGACCGTTAGGGAGTGGCCCGCCTGCAAACCCGCACAATCAACGTTGGCAGTACACTAGTACCTTGTTTCATAAGTCCCACGACTACCTGAGCCGCGCGCTTTTGGCCCGCGCGACGCCCCCCGGATCTGACCGTCGAACGAGGATTCGCAATGCCGCGCAAGCCGAAGCATGCGGCTCGGCAGCGGTGGCGACACTCGCCCGATTGATGAAACACCGTACTAGCCCTTTTGCTCGGTTGATCCGTCACCCTTACCGATCGAATCCCGCATGCCGGTGTCGGCCTGGATGTTTTTCATACGGTAGTAGTCCATGATGCCGAGGTGGCCGCTACGAAACGCTTCGGCCATGGCCTTTGGCACTTCGGCTTCCGCGAGCACAACCTTGGCGCGATTCTCTTCGATGGCGGCCTTGTTCTCCGCGGCGAGTGCGATCGCCATGGCACGGCGCTTTTCGGCTTCCGCCTGAAAACGTCTCTTGTCGGCTTCCGCCTGGTCGGCCTGTAGCTTGGCGCCGATGTTCTCGCCGACGTCGACGTCGGCAATATCGATCGAGAGGATTTCAAAGGCCGTTCCGGAATCGAGCCCACCGGCCAGCACATTACGGCTGATTCGATCCGGGTTTTCCAGTACGACTTTGTGGGTGTCGGCCGAGCCGATCGCGCTGACGATGCCCTGGCCGACGCGCGCGACAATTGTCTCCTCGGTCGCACCACCGATGAGTTGCTTGATGTTGGTACGAACGGTCACCCGAGCCTTGGCGCGAAGCTGAATGCCGTCTTTGGCCACCGCGTCGATCGTCGTCCTGCCGCCTGCCGAGGCGTCGGGCACGTCGATGACCTTGGGATTGACGCTCGTGGCGACG
>JADFIX010000322.1 GCA_022566435.1 Planctomycetota bacterium | reverse complement strand
AATGGGTTTCTTCTGCCTTCGCCAAACACGGGATCAGTTACGTGTCATCCCCTAGGGACAAGTCGGGAATCTACATTGAATCGTTGCCGCTATTCAGTGCGAAGACTGTCGAACTGCTGGACATTCAGAAGTTGGAAACGGAATTACGTTTGCTTGAACGCCGGCCACGTGCTGGTGGTAGGGGCGATCTTGTCGATCATCCACCACGCGGCAGCGATGATGTTGCAAATGCAACGTGCGGAGCCCTCTGGCTTGCCGCCCGAGAACTCGCTGATGATGCCTCACAAGTATTTCCGAACGCGTGGATTCGAAAGGCGCAAGAACGATGGGAGCCTGAACCGCCGCGGGGCATACCGATGTGCGCTATCGGTGTCGGTATCCGTGGTCATCGTGATCCGGTGCTTGCGTTGCGACATGACGGCTGGTTCGCGCCGTTGATTGTCGTTGCGAGCACCGAGACGCCACACGGTCGCGACTTAGCTGGCTTGGTTATCAAGCATCGGCGTGACGAGGCGTTGCCCGTCATTGATGTCGGCGAGGGTCTCGGCGACCAAACCTTTGCGCATTTGAAAGAGAATTTAATTGAAGCATTCCCTTTTCGCGCTCACGATGAGGTGTGTGAAAGGACAGAGGGGAAGCAGATGGGTTTCGTTGATAAACGCTCGGCGGCGTACTGGCGTTTTCGCGAGGCGCTGGATCCAAGCCAGTTTCAAGGATCGACGATCGCACTACCGAACGATCCCGAACTCGTCGCGCAACTTGAGGCAGTAAAGTGGGAACAGACTTCGAGCGGCATCAAGGTTGAGTCTAAGGAAAAGATTGAGGCGAAATTGCGCCGCCCTTCGAACCGTGCCGATGCGGTGGTCTCGGCTTGGTACAAGGGCGCGCGCGCGATGACGCACATAAACGAATGGCGGCCGGATCAGCGTGTCGGAATGTTTCCGCGAAAGCGGATGCCGAAGGTAGACATGGGGCCCAGGTACAGGAACAGGAGACGACGACGAGTCTAACGCCGAGGCGAAACATACACTGCGGTCACGATTTGGCGACCGTTTTATTCGAGTAGAGCGATTGAATCGCTGAGCACATCACAATAGGAGTAAGGAAATGACGAAGCAACAAGCAGCAAAGCAGGCACCCATGCCGGAATTGCCGGCGAAACAGCAAGCCGACATGGGCGAGATCATGAGGTCCTTGAAGCCGATACCCACGGTCGAGTCAGGTCGCTTCGGTCTGGCGCAGCACGCGCGAAATATCTTTCATTATCACGCGATGGCAAAAAGTGAAATTGCAGATTACCTAGTCCCGGCTTTCTGGGTACCCGTTGCGGCGAAATTGTCACCCTTGTGCCGCATAGAAATTGTGGAAGAGACAGGTCAGTGGATCGCAGAGGCCCTGGTTCGCAGCGTCGGCGCTGAGGGTGTTGATCTGGTGTTACTGAGTTACGTAAAAATCGGCGGGGTAAGCGCTATCGGGTCGAAAGCTGAGCGGCAGGACGGTATGCGGATTTCCTATGGCGGTCAGTTTAAGCGCTGGGGCGTTTTTCGCGATGACCAGGAATTGATCTCAAATTTACCGACCGAGCAAGCGGCGATCAGTTGGCTCGAGACTAGCAACCATGGCAGGGCCACGGCATGACTTTCCTGAATTTCAGTGAGGAATTTCGATCTCTTCCGAAGCGCATAATCCAGATTGCAAATGCTTACGACATGCGGGAGCTCGCTGACGCCGGTGGCAATTTGCCATTTCCGGCGAAAGACGACAGCAAAGCTGACATGGCATTGTTGATCGAGATTACCAATAACCTCGAGGGTATGGTTGAGGTCAAGAGCACCGTCATCGTGCTTAACGATTCAGAACGCCTGGCCTCGCTAAAAGAGTCAATTGTGAGGATCGCTGCAGAGCTTCACGGCGGGCAAGCCTTTATGCCTGAAAGTTTGAAAAAGCGGATCGAGCAGGTTTGTGATCCGGCGCACCGTGAGTCTTGGGAATTGGAGTCTCCCGGTGTTGTGGTCACCTTGATAAATCAGATCAAGGACGTGCTGAAAGCCGAGGGGGTACTTGCTTGGTCGGAGACCGAACATGACCCGGGCGATCCGTTCGTCCGAATCGTCCGCGTGGATTGGCTAACGGACGAAGCGGATATTTTCTCACATGTCGCGAATCCAGCCCCAGCCGGCAAGGCTTGTCGCTACTGCTTGGCAAGTGAAAGGCCGGAGTCCCTTGCGTTGCAGCCGGTGGATCCCGAGCGCAGCAGTATCGACGTGACGATTGCCGGCATGACAGGGCGAAAGATGCAAATAATGCAGCCTGGAGTAGTTTACTGCCATCGTGTTTGTTCGGGCCTTTGGTTGGCATGGGTTCGGATCGCGGAAGCGCTCGAGGAGGCTGCAGCATGATCACTGACGAGGCTTTTTTTTCTAATGATGACCTGAAGTTGGCCCTGATTGAGGCCACCTGCAAAATCGCCAGTAACCTTCGCGGCGGCGGTGTGTTTAGTGCGGATGAATTCCTCAAGCGGGTTATTGACGTCAGCGTGGACACCGAAGCCGAATGGTGGCGCATCCAGGCATCTGGGTCGGTGGCTGCGATGTTTCGGCAATACCAAGAGATTGAGCGGGAGCTAAAGGGTAGACACGTGTTGGCCTGGGTCGGTGATGATGGGGCCGTCCGGGTCGTCAACTCCGAATTTGTGAACACAAGAGCCGAGATTTGCGACTTTGTGACGAGCGAGCCGCAGCCTGGAAATATGACTTGCCGTTTCTGCACGGTAACCGAAGAACCGGACTCGCGCGAGTTACTCGAGGTGAATGGGGTTCGTCTCCACCAGCGTTGTCGGCAATTCTGGGATAAGTGGCAGCGAATGTCGCAGAAGGAGGCTGGAGCATGAGCATCAGTGACACACTCAATGAAGAGACCATTCGAGAAGCGATGAAACCTTTTGAGAAAATGATAGAAGCGCAAGCACAACGGAGAAAATAGATGAGCGACGAGACCGATTGGAGGGCGCAGGGTTACGCGCTCCCGCCTAACGAATTCAGCCCCGAGCCTGAGAAGCCGGTCCCTACTGGACTACAAAAGTTACCCCGAACGTGGGCCTATTTGACGCGGGGCGCTCGGCCGCCAGAGCCGACCGTGGACGCTTTCGACAATCCGCTGGAAAGTCCCGCCGCGGAAGTTAAACCTTCCCGGGGCCAAACCGAGAACAGGGAATCAGCCTTTAGCGGTGACTGGCCGACGGGCGATGGCGACGCCGACGCTTCCGCTGTTGATCCTGACGCTTTTGATGCTGCCGATGTTTTGAATACGCTGCCGCCTGACGTAAATCTCACCCATGAGGGCGAAGCGATTGTCGCATCGCTGGCAGAGCACATGCATTCACATGGGATGAGTCCGAGTCAGGTTCATGAGAGCCTGCGCTGGGTGAATGGTTTCGACCCTGGCGAGTCTGACGATACTGCAATATTCGAGGATTTCGCGATGCATATGTCCAAGCATGGGCTGACGCGCACTCAAGTGGATGAGGTAAAACGCTGGGCGGATGCTTACGTGGCGAGCGAAGATTATGGCGATGATATGGCCGTTGCGGAATGTGAAGCCGCCCTTGCAGCGATCAAGAACAAGATGGGTACCGTGGAGTACATCAAGGACGAGCAAATGCAAGCCAACTACAGAATGCTCATAAGTGTTCTGGCCGGAGAGGAATAGCAATGCCTAGAATTTTACAAGCGCAGGACTTAGGTCCACGGCCAAGCCTTAGAACAAACAGGCCAGTCGTCAGGGACCGCTCTGGTGAGATTGAGGCTCAGGGGCTCCTGGTTCTCGCGAAGTCTCTCGCAGACCTGGAAGAGGGAATGAAGAGGCGTCAAGACAAGGTTTCGTACGCCAATGCCAAGTCAACGCTACTGACTGCAGATATCGAGACGAGACGGTTCTTTGAGAACGATGACGACTGGGCAACCTTTGAGAAACGCTACCGGGAAAAGATGCTCAAGGGCTTGAATAAGGCTCAGCAAAAGCTCGGCAGCAAATCGGACCAGGCGTTATTTGACATGGACGCCAAGCTGACGATTGAACGTGGTGTGACTGCGATTCGCGAAGCGGCACGCAAAAAAGAAATCGACGAGAAGCGCGCCAATCTGGATGTGATTCTGGATGAGGCGAGAAAGAATGCGCTCGAGGCTGATCCTGCGACGCGCAGCGATATCCTGCTCAATGCGTTGGACGCTATCACGTCGATGCGTGGTGAGGGTATCTTGACCAAAGAACACGCCGTGAATCTTGGCCAGGCATTCACCAAGGATCATGCTGAAGCCTCTCTGACGCTCATGGAGCCGGAAGCGCGCATTGAGATGCTGAAGCATCCGGAAGGCACGCCGGCCAAGTTTCTGCACCCTGACACGAGAAAGAAATTGCTTCGAGCCGCTGAAAAGGAAAACAAAGCGACCCGGGTCCGGGGTGCGTCTCAGACGGCCACAGATCAGATCATGGAGGATCACCCGGAGGATCGCGGGGATGCCCTGGTAGCCGCGAGGAAGATCAAGGATCCGGATGTGCGGGCAGCCGCGGTGACTGGCGTTAATGCTCGCTTCAACGAAATGGAAGCCATAGAGCGTGAGAACGTCGACAGCATTTATGACGCGGCGACAGAATTCATCGGTGAGACCGGGAGCCTCGCTGGGTTTCAAGAAAGAGACCTGCAAAAGCTCAGTCCTTCACAGCAGAAAAGCCTTGATGATTTCGCGCGTTATGAGCAGAAAGGTGTGGAGCCTGTGCACAGCGACGAAAAATACGATGAATGGCTCAGCAAGCCGATTGCAGAACAGGGCGCAACCAACCTGCTGGCAAAATAGCTCGGCGTGGCGCGAGATGGTGTACGGATGAAATCAACGGCATAGCGCAATGACCGATGGAACCTGGCATTCGAAAGGGCTGATAACGAGGCTGAAAGCTGGAAGACGGTCTAGGACAGAGCATGATAGACGAATATATATTTGAGGAATCATGGGAAAGGTGGGTCTGAAATCAGGTTGTTGGGCTATAATTTGTATCGCCCTGCGACGGGGGCTCTCTATTTAGCGGAGATGATCGTTGGCTCGACGCGATAAAGGTGCGAATCTGAGGGAGCGTTTGTTGGCCCCTGTCTATACGATTGGTGATGCAGCTCGTTATGCGGAAGCCAATCCACAGACTGTCGGCTATTGGCACCGCGGATCGGGTGAACCGGTATTCGACCGCGAACTCAGCAAACAAGGAAAGCCCCTTTCCTATCTCGAACTAGCAGAAGTCGCTTTTGTAGCGGTGATGCGGGCGCGTGGACTTTCATTGCAGCGCATCCGTCGTGCGCGTGAATACTTGCTCGAGAAATTTGATTCACCATATCCATTTGCAACGGTGAAATTCAAGACAGAAGGCGTGCATATACTTTTGGACTTGCGCGATTTCGCGCCAGAGGCAGATGAAAAGGATGTAATTATTGCCGACGAAGGTGGTCAGACTGCGTGGGGCGAAATGCTTGCTAAGAAGTTCCACCAGTTCGAATATGTAGATGAACTGGCATTGCGGTGGTTTCCTCAGGGAAAAAGCAACCCCATTTTCATCGATCCGCGCATTGCTTTTGGAGAACCGAACATTCGAGGTGTTCCGACGCGTTCCATAAAGGGCAGGGCAATTGCAGGAGATGCGTTAGAAA
>JADFIX010000321.1 GCA_022566435.1 Planctomycetota bacterium | reverse complement strand
TTGCAAGAGGAGCCCGGCCCGCGCGGACAGCGCGCCCGGTATCACCAGTATCGAAAGACAAAGCAGGCCGGCGCCCACAGCAACCAGGAATGGCATTGGGCTCAGCGCAATTGGCATGAATTCCCCGTCGGTCATCTCTCGAAAGTAGGGCAGTTTGCCCGCCAGGGCCACGATCGCGAGCGACAGCCCGATGGCGACGCTGGCCGCTCCGACCGCCGCGCCGAATGTGGCCACGATCTCGGCACCGACGCAGTGCCGGCTCTCTTGAATCGCCCTCACGATGGGCGATCGCATATTCGTGAGTTCGCGTCTCCCGGCTTCGTCAAGCGACCACGTTCGCTTTGCAAGAAGCGCTTTGAAGCCGAACCGAACGCTCCGCATCTGTGTGGTCTCCAGCATATGGAAGTACGCGAACAACGGTGGGACCGTCCGCTCCAAGAGTGTGCAACCGACCAGCGCGAAAGTCGCCCGAAGACCGCGCTTGTTCAATTCCGGACCGGCGAGCTCGAATTGATCCTTCGTGCCATCATCAAACGTCAGTACAATCCCGTTCCGCGGAAGGCGCGTCTTGCGATCAAGTGTTACCGCCAGTTCACCAAGTGTGAAAACCCGGTACTCGGACGCGACGAAGTCGAGTATCCGCGTAAGCGTTTCGACTTTGATTCCGTCCCTGCGACGGATGCGGTGGAAAGTGAGTATCGGCACGTCTCGCCGGATGTTCTTGCGAAAGTAATCACCGAGCTCCGCGCGCACCTTCTGCCAAAGAGGCGCACCCGCCTCACTCGGAACCGATCGCTGTTCCACATCGAGCATCAACGAATTTATCGGTCGCACGCGCCGGCGAGTGAAATACGATCCGGCGATGCGGCCCCTTGCCGCGCGGAATCAATCACGACCGAAGACTCCAACGGCAAGAATGTCCCCCACCCTTCGGGAGTACCCGAAGAATGGGGCCCCCGGGAATGAGCGACGAAGCGACGTCGGACCGCTATGCGGTCCTACCGACACGATTCGCGGCAAGAGAGGTCATTTCGCTTGAATCCAGCGATTCGTTTGGATACAATTGCAACTTGAAGTCGGATAACTGGGAAATACCGGTCAAACACCGCTGGTGCTTCGTGCCTTGCTTCACGCAAATATGGCATAGGCAATAACTGCGGATTTGCCGGGCGAAACACTACACTGGGCGTTCGCAACGTTTTGGTGGACCATTTCGGCGAAGCCACCTTGAAGGAGACGGGAGGGTGTTACCCAGGAAAACACGAAGCGAGAGTTATAGCGGCGGTGGTGACCGTATCCGCGGTTGTCGCGGCTCACGTGGAAACGCGAAGACCAGCAACCGACGTATCGCGCGGGGCACGCCAGCATCTAACCTCACGTTGTGGGGATTGATGAATAAGTTATAAGTTAATATAAGTTATAAGTTAATATAAGTTATAAGTTAATATAAGTTAGGGACTATAAGTCAGGGACAGTCACCTATTTCCGAGGGTGTTTCGATCCTGTCGCGGCTTTCTTGCGGGTTGATCTCCGTCGCTTCGGACGGCCTACGGGCAATGCACGAACCCGTCGGCCGAGGCGGTGCTCAAGTTTGCTCAGGAACGAGTCGCTACCCAGCGGCCGTATCGACTTCTGCGATCAGACTGAGCACGAGCCGGGGCAGGGCCGCGATGACAAAACCTGACAATTTTTCCGACGCACCACTTTTGCCAGCGGCGTCGGTATTCCGTACGCTGTCCGATTCTCAGGCGCAACCGGATGCCGTGGACCAAACAGGAGACTCCAAAGTGCAACTTCGATTTCTCTCGATTCTATTCTTGACTTGTTTCTCGCTCGGCGCTTGTGCGCAGGAAAAGGCGTCGTCCTCCAATCGATCGTCAGCCGACGCACGGAAAGCCTACGCCGCCGCCGATGGTGCCGACGATGCCGCGGGCCATCGACCTCATGCCGGCATGCTTCGCTTTCCCGACATCAGCGCCACGCACATCGTCTTCGTCTACGCCAATGACATTTGGCTATTGCCCCGCGAGGGGGGCGTGGCCACGCCGTTGGCGAGTCCGCCGGGCGTGGAATTGTTTCCGCGATTCAGCCCGGACGGCCAAACCATCGCCTTCGCCGGTCACTACGACGGGAATCGCGACCTCTACACGATCGGCATCGCCGGAGGTACGCCGGCGCGGGTCACGCATCATCCCAGCGGCGAAACACTCTGCGATTGGACGCCGGACGGCGACCTGATTTTCTTTACGAGCGGGTTTGCCGGTCTGCCACGCATGTCGCAACTGTTCACCGTGCCTCCTGGCGGCGGTCTGGCTGAACGGCTGCCGGTGCCCTACGGCGCGAATGGCGCGATCAGTCCGGACGGTCAGTGGCTGGCCTACACGCCGCATACGCGCGACCATCGTACGTGGAAGCGCTATCGGGGCGGGATGGCCACCGACATCTGGCTCTTCCATCTTACCGATCACACGTCGAAGAAAATTACCGACTGGGAGGGCACCGATTCCCAATCGATGTGGCACGGCTCGACGGTGTATTATCTTTCCGACGCGGGCCCGGCGCACAAGCTGAACATCTGGGCGTACGACACCAAGAGCGGCACACGGCAGCAAGTCACGTTCGAGAAGGAATACGATTTGAAGTGGCCGGCCATCGGCCCGGGTCCGTCCGGCGGCGGCGAGATCGTCTTTCAAAACGGGCCGGCACTTCAGCGTTTGGATCTGGCCGGTCGAAAGGTGCATACCGTCGAGGTGATCATCCCGGGCGCCCGCCCGAAGATCAGGCCGAAGCGCGTCGACGTTTCGAAGAACCTGTTCAGCTACGACATTTCCTCGACCGGCAAGCGTGGGGTGCTCGAAGTCCGCGGCGATCTGTGGACGGTTCCGGCGAAGGACGGGTCGCCGAGAAACCTGACGCGCACCGGGGGAACGGCGGAGCGCGATCCGAGTTGGAGTCCGGACGGTCAGTGGATCGCTTACTTCAGTGACGCCAGCGGCGAATACGAACTCACCATCACGCAATCCGACGGCAAGGGCGAGACGCGGCAATTGACCAAGGACGGTATGGTTTTTCGCTATATGCCCATCTGGTCGCTCGACTCGAAACTGATCGCGTTCAGCGACAAGACCGGGGCCATGTATCTGCACACCATCGAAACCGGCGACACGAAATTGATCGATACCGAACCGTTCGGCGGTCCGACGCCCATGAGCTGGTCGCACGATTCGGGCTGGTTGGCCTACGCCAAGTCGGGCGAAAATCGTCAGGCCGCGATTTGGCTGTATCACGTCGAACCGGGCGAGCTTCGGCAAGTGACGTCCGGGATGTTCAATGACCGCTCGCCGACATTCGATCGAGAGGGCAAATACCTTTTTTTCGCGAGCAATCGCGAGTTCAACTCGCCGATGTACGAGGACGTGGGACAGACATTTGTCTACGCCAACACCGATCGGCTCTACGCCGTGCCGCTTCGCGATGAGGTCGGCTCGCCCTACGCACCGAAGACCGATGAAGAGAAATGGGGCGATGAAAAGGACGACGAAGAAGATGACGACAGCGATGAAGATGAGGACGATGATACCAACGGCGACGAAGCCGATGACGACGACAATGACAAGGACGATGACGATGACGATGACGACGAAAAGTCGGAAGACGAGCCGTTGGTCATCGAGCTTGACGGGTTCGAACGTCGCGCCATTCTGCTGCCGATGGATCGAGGGAACTTCGGAAATCTCGCCGTCAATCACAAGAACAAGCTGATCTACGTTCGCCACAGTCCGCGAGGTTCGGACAGCGAGCCGGCCATCATACTGTTCGATCTCGACGACGAGGAGAAAGAAGAAAAGACGGTACTCGAGGGCGTGTCTGTTTTCGCTTTGTCCGCGAACGGCAAGAAGCTGATCGTCCGCAAGGACGACAAAATGGCGATCATCGACGCGAAGCCCGATCAGGATTTCGACAAACCGATGTCGCTCAAGGGTATGATCACCCTGATCGATCCTCGCGAAGAATGGCATCAGCTCCTACTGGAAGCGTGGCGCCTGCAACGCGATTTCTTCTACGATCCGAACATGCACGGCGTCGACTGGGAGGTCATGCTCGTGCGATACGGCGCGATGCTTCGGGATTGCGCATCCCGCGAAGACGTGACCTTCGTGATCGGTGAGTTGATCTCCGAACTGAACGTCGGACATGCGTACGCCCGCGGCGGGGGTGACGTCGAAGAGACACCGGCCTCCAACGTCGGACTGTTGGGGGTCGACTTCGAACTTCGCGACGGTGGCTACATCATATCGCGGATCTACGAAGGCGCCGCATGGGACGCCGACGCACGAGGCCCCCTGAGCCAACCCGGCGTGGACGTGAAGCAAGGAGACTACCTGCTCGCCGTCAACGGAGTGCCGCTGGATACGTCGAAGGATCCCTGGGCCGCGTTCCAAGGGATGACCGGGCAGGTCGTTACGTTGACCGTTCACGACAAGCCGCAGGCCGATGAGGATTCACGCGAGGTCGTCGTCAAACTTCTCGACAGCGAGGTCCGCCTGCGCTATCGCGCGTGGATCGAGCGGAATCGTGCGTATGTGACCCGGAAGAGCGATGGCCGGGTGGGGTATATCTACGTGCCCAACACGGGTGTCTCCGGTCAGAACGATCTGTTTCGCCAGTTCTACGGACAGCGCCATAAAGACGCCCTGATTATCGACGAGCGATGGAACGGCGGTGGTCAGATTCCGACGCGCTTCATCGAACTGCTTAATCGACCGGTGACCAATTACTGGGCGACGCGTGACGGGCTTGATTGGTCCTGGCCGCCGGATGCGCACTTCGGGCCCAAGTGCATGCTGATCAACGGATTGGCCGGCTCGGGTGGCGACTGTTTTCCTTATTATTTTCGCTCGTCGGGTCTCGGCAAGCTGATCAGGCGAGTCCTCGAAACCAAAAAGTACGCCATGGAAGACTTCGATCCCTATGCGCCCAGCAACGGCGAACCGGCCGCCTTCATCGCACAACCCGTCGTCCGCGACGGCAAAGTCGAAGTTGTCGTGGCGCTGCAGCTCTCGCTCGATGCCATCAATAGCGTCATGCAGCAGCGTGAAGGAATGGGGAGGACCGGTGAATCGTATCTCGTGGGTCAGGATTACCACATGCGTTCAGACTCCTTCCTCGATCCCAAGAACTTTTCGGTAAACGCTTCCTTCAACAACGACAACCAGGCTAAAAGCGACATGATCGAGGCCGCGTTGAGAGGAGAAGAAGGGATCGTAATCGGCTCAGACTACACCAAAGCTACAACGGGCACAGATAACATCGTTCTGTCCGCCTATGCGCCTCTGGACCTCGGCGACGGCTTGCGTTGGGCGATCATAGCCGAAATCGACAAATCCGAAGCCCTGGCCGTCGAGGAGATAGTGCAGGCGAAGAGCGATGAGATCGGCGCTCAGATTGAAGAAACACGAGCCTCGGCCGTTCGCACGATTATCTGGACGGTGACGGCCCTTGTAGTCGGATTCGGCGTTCTGGCTTTCATCCTGACCATCTGGATTGCCCGAGGGATCACCCGTCCTCTCAACCGCACCGTCGAAGTGGCCAAGGCGATGGCAGAGGGGGACATGACCCAACGACTCAACAGCACCTCGAAAGACGAAATTGGCGATTTGGCGCGGGCCTTCGACCAGACAACGCTAGACCTCTCGGCGATGC
>JADFIX010000320.1:832-5712 GCA_022566435.1 Planctomycetota bacterium | reverse complement strand
CGCGTGCTTTGGCAATCTCTCCGAAATACGGCATTGCATATTTGCAGATCCGCTCGATCGCGTCCTCGACCGCGGGCTGGACAAGACTTAGCGCGCTTTCAACGAACGACGCCCGTGCATCTTCAGTCTCCTCTATGATTCGATCGCCGTCAAAATCGAAGTCGGGCGGCGCGATCGTTCGCGTCTGCGTTAGAAGTTCCGCATCGCCGCCGCCGGTGCGGTTTCGGGCAAACTCCCACCATAGGTCAATGTGGCGGTCTTCGAGAAGCTCGGTCAGGCGAAAATGAAAAATACCGTTGTTCGGCGCCTCCTCGAGACCAAAGACCATCGAGTGCGGCCCCCACTCATCGACTTCAGCCCACGCGATCTCGACCGTAAATGCGTCTCGCTTGTCGCTCACGAAGAAAAGTACGTAGAAGTTCAAGTCGGGGGCAACGGCGTAGCGGTACAGACGCTTTCCGACGGCAACAGCCGGTTTATAGGCAAGAAACTGCGAAAGGCATTTTTTCATTCTAGCGTCAAACGCACGTCTTACGGATTGGCTGAGTTTTCGGATCCCTTCATCATCCTTCTGGTTATGCCCGGCCACCGAAGAATAACGAAAGCCACCGCCGACGTCCCTCCAGCTCGCACACGCAATCGGCTTCTACGCATGGGATTCGCGAAACAGCCCGATGCTGGCCGTAAACCCATGGACGAAATTCGTGCCGCCGACTGGCCCGAACTCTCCGCCGCAGAAGAACCCACCGGTGGGTACGTCTCCCAGAATTTCGCGAATTACGCCGATGTCGTGCCCCGGTTTCGGCCACATGTTGGTACCCCGTCCGTTGCAGCCGAATAGCATCGCGCCCCGCACATCTTTGTCGGCGTAGGGCGTCAAGAGGGCTCGCAGGTCTTCGTCCGCGCTGGCCGCATCACGCACATGAAACTGCACCGTCGCCCCAACTTTCGCATACCCATTGACGCCAATCGCGCCGCTGCTCTTGTCGACGCCGATAATATTCTGGATCAGAAAATCCCCATGAGAGAAGGATGCCTTTCTTTCGTCAATGACCCGCCCGATCAACAGGGCCTGCCTCGCGAGAGCCTCATCCTCTCGGGGAAGACTCACCAGGACCTCCTGAAGTCGCTTGAGCGCCGCCCGACCGCCCAATTCATGAACGACGTTGCGCTCCCCTTTTGTGATGACGAACGGCTTGCCAATCGGTCTGCACCCCTGAGAGACGACGGTGTCGACCGTGAGTTGTCCGGCCAAGCCGACACCGACAATTCCCTCCCGGTGAATCTCGGTGGCACCGAAAAGACGATTCTCTTGGGGGGCACGGGCGGCGCTGGCCACGCCACCAATCAAGGGCGCCCCGGGAAAGTAGCGATTGACTTGGTCGACGAATGCCGAAATATCCGCGGTGAATGGATCCCCAAACGCGATGAACACCGGGTTACTTTCCGGCGAAACGCCGACCACCCGCTCCCAGTCGGCCAGCTCCCGGGCCCCGACGATTTGATCCTGAGTAACGTGAAACGGACGAATTCGAACCTCCGGAAGCGTGGCCACGATCAACGACATCGCCGGCGCACGCTCGATTTCCTGATCCAAACCGATCGCGCCCTCCGCCGTGCAGCCCATGATGATTGCATTAGAAAACGCGGATTGTACCTGGCCGAGGACGGATTCCGATTCGTCCTCGAAATGCGCGGTGATGAAAAGAAGGGCCAGATCGACCATTCCCGGCGTGACCCGAGAATCGATCGGGGCGAGAAGTTCCTCTACCGCTTGGTCGGCGTGCGGGGCACTACTGATCGACGAAGCGAAACGCAAAATCGCATCCTCCAATGATTGACGGGGAGGCGACGCGAAATCTCCCTTCGCCTTTCCAGCGCCGCGAACTTCACCCCACAGCCGCGGCGCCTTGCCGCTGACGCAGGGATCTCGTCATCCGGATAACGGACGATAGACGAGACTGGTCAAGGAATCAAATCCGCCCTATCTTTGAGACGAGGCCCGATCGTGTTTCGGGTCATGGCGGAATTGGCCACGCGATTCGCGAAGTGGGAATACGTCAAACAGCGTCGAGAACCCTGGAGACTTGTCGCCCCGGATGAGAGAAGAAAAAACGACCCATCATTGGTGCGTGCATGTCCGTCCAAAGTCGCACAAACTAGACGGTCATGGACGGGACGTACTCGCCGATGCCCGACAGATCGGACTCGATCACATCGACCGTGTCCTTTCCAGCCGCGTCTATATGTTCGCCGGTAGGCTGGATCAAACCGATGTGCGATTGCTGGCCGAGGAATTGCTCGTCGATTCGGTGGCCCAGCGCTACGAGATCGGAGCCGGGTTTTCCAAACGACACGTCGCCCATCCTGCCGTCGAAGTGCATACACTGCCGGGCGTCACGAATCCTGTTGCGACGAGCACGGCCGGCGCCGCACGCCGGCTGCTGGCTTCGAAAGGATCGACCGGTGCTCGTGTCGACCAGGTCATGACCGCCCGACGTTACGAGGTTCCGGGCGGCTCCCAGCAAGATCTCGATAGCCTGGCTCGGCTTGTTCTGGCGAACGACTGCATCGAAACTTGGTACATCCACGGACCGGACCGTCACGACGAGATTCCGGACACGGTACCGACACCTCCAAGTAAGCCGTTCGAGATTCAGCATGTGACGCTTCGAGACTTGAATCGCGAGCAGCTTGCGCGTCTTTCTCGCGACGATCATCTATTCCTCTCGGGCGAGGAAATGTGCGTCATACGCGATCACTTCGCTCGTTTGGGTCGCGATCCGACCGACCTTGAACTGGAAACGTTGGCCCAAACGTGGTCGGAGCACTGTGTACACAAGACACTCAAGAGCGCTTTTGTGTATCGCGGCGACGACTTCGGAAAACCCGGTCGGATTGAAACGCGATTCGAGAATCTTCTGAAAGACACCATCGTTCATGTGACCGAGACACTTGACCGGGATTGGTGCCTCTCGGTGTTTGTCGACAACGCCGGCGTGATCGCGTTCGACGAGCATTACGGAATCGCTTTCAAGGCGGAAACGCACAATCACCCCTCGGCGCTCGAACCGTACGGCGGTGCGGCCACGGGCATTGGCGGATGCATACGCGACATCATGGGCTGTGGTCTCGGGGCCAAACCGATTGCCTCCACCGACGTGTTTTGCCTGGCGCCGCCGGACTTCGACGCCGCGCGGCTGCCGAAAGACGTGCTCCATCCCAGACGCGTGCTCAAAGGGGTGGTCAGCGGCGTTCGCGACTATGGAAACCGGATGGGTATCCCCACGGTCAACGGTGCGGTCTACTTCGACGAGCGTTTCTTGGCGAATCCGCTAGTCTTCGTCGGATGCGTCGGACTGATTCCGCGCAATCGAATCGAAAAGGCGCCGAATCCCGGCGATCACATCGTCGTGGCGGGCGGCCGAACGGGACGAGACGGCATTCACGGTGCGACGTTCTCTTCGGCGGAGCTGACCGACACCCACGCGGACGAGTTTTCGCACGCCGTGCAGATCGGCAACGCCATAGAAGAGAAAAAACTGCTCGACGCGCAACTTCTGGCACGCGATCACCCCGGCGGGTGCCTCTACTCTTCCGTGACCGATTGCGGTGCCGGCGGTCTCAGCAGTGCCGTGGGCGAGATGGGCGAGAAACTCGGCGCCGACGTCGAACTCAGCGACGTCCCGTTGAAGTACGCAGGCCTGAGATACGACGAAATCTGGATTTCCGAAGCGCAGGAACGAATGGTCTTTTCCGTACCAAGAGAGAATCTCAACACCTTACTCGAACTGTTCGCGAATGAGGAAGTCGAGGCGACGGTCATCGGAACCTTCACCGACGACCGCGTGCTACGGGTCCGCTTCCGCAGGGAAGTGGTCGGCGAACTCGAAATGGGCTTCCTGCACGACGGGCTTCCGAAGACCACCCTGACGGCCACGTGGACGGCCGAAGAAAATTGTTCGAAGCCGCCGATTGACAGTGCCGAAGGCGGGGCGGCCGATGCGAACCAGAAACTGCTCAACCACCTCGGGGCATGGAATACGGCGTCGAAAGAGTGGATCATCCGGCAATACGATCACGAAGTGCAGGGCCGCAGTACCATCAAACCACTCGTCGGTCCGGGTGCCGGTCCGTCCGACGCCGCGGTCTTGCGTCCGATTTACGACAGCGAACGCGGACTCGTCATCGGCTCCGGGTTGTGTCCGCACCGTAGCGACGAGGATCCCTACTGGATGGCCGTCGAGGCCGTCGACGAGGCGCTGCGAAACGTCGTTTGCACAGGGGCGAATCTGGATCACACGGCCATCCTCGACAATTTCTGCTGGCCCAAGGTGGACACCGAGGCTTCGCGCGGTGCTTTGGTTCGCGCCTGTCGAGGCGCGGCGGACGCGGCGATTGCCTATGGGCTTCCCTTCGTTTCGGGGAAGGACTCGCTCAACAACGAGTATTCCATGAGCGATCAGGAAGCGCAGCGCGTCGGGCTACCCGCGCGAATCGCCATTCCCTTCACACTGTTGATCACCGCCGCGAGTATCGTCGAGTCCGTACATCGTTGCATTTCCATGGACTTGAAGGAACCGGGAAACTGTCTCGTCTTGGCGTCGGCGCCGGTGGAAAGAGACGGGTTCGAACACGCCTACCAAATTCATCGCCGTGTCGCCGAATTCATCGCCTCCGGAAAAATACGCGCGGCACACGATGTGAGTGACGGCGGTCTGGCCGTGGCGTTGGCCGAAATGTGCATCGCATCGAATCTCGGGGCGACGATCGAAGAGCCGAGTGCCGGGTATGGATTCGATCTATTCCACCCGGCGACGACAACCTATGTGCTCGAAATGAGTGAGGACCATGCCCAGGCCACCGGATGGCCGATCATC
>JADFIX010000320.1:0-822 GCA_022566435.1 Planctomycetota bacterium | reverse complement strand
TCATCGGTCGCGTGGAAGGCGAAGCCCGGTTTCGCGTGGGCAAAAGCGACCGAAGCGTCATCGATCAGCCGGTCTCGAAGCTCGCTGCGGCGTGGCGTGCGCCGCTGGCTCAGGGAGGAGGACACTAGTCGTGTCAGGGGTCAACGTGTTAGTCTTGCGGGCGGCGGGGATCAACTGTGACGAAGAGGTCATGCATTGCTGGCAGCTCGCCGGAGCGAGACCGACGCTCCTCCATGTCAACGCATTGGCGAAACGCCCCGCGATACTCGACGACTACAAAATCGTCACCATCCCGGGCGGATTCAGCTACGGTGACGACATCGCCGCGGGGGTCATCCTCGCCCAGCGCTTGCTTTTGGATCTGGAAGAGCCGCTTCGGCGACTGGTGGCACGCGGCGGCGGTCTTTTGGGAATCTGCAACGGATTCCAGGTGCTCGTCAAAATGGGACTGCTCCCGGGCGGCGCCGATCGGCGTCGGGTGACCGTCACCTACAACGACTCGGCCAAGTTCGAAGCGCGCTGGGTGAAACTCCAGGTCTGCACCGATCGTTGCGCGTTTCTCAAACCCAACACCACACTGGAGATGCCCATCGAACATGCGGAAGGCAAAGTTGTCACGTCCGAAGAAGCCGAGATGCAGCAACTCGCCGATGCCCGCCTCATCGCCGTCCGCTATGTGGACGACGAGGGAAGGACGGATCGCTACCCGGCCAACCCCAACGGAAGCGACGGCGGCATCGCGGGCCTGTGCGATACGACCGGTCGGGTCTTCGGACTCATGCCGCACCCCGACCGCCACTTCCTGCACACCCACCACCCGCT
>JADFIX010000319.1 GCA_022566435.1 Planctomycetota bacterium | reverse complement strand
ACGCCGCCGCACTCTGATAACGACGACCGCGCTCTTTCTCCAAAGCCTTGAGGACAATCGTCTCGAGATCGCCACGGAGTGAACGGTCGATACTCGAAGGCTTTCGCGGTGCTTCCTCGCAAATCGTGCGTACGGCCTCATGCAACGCGGCACGACTGGCCGTATACGGGAGCTGATCTGTTAAAAGCTCGTAGAGAACGATACCAAGCGAATAAACGTCGCTTCGCACATCGCTTTCGTCGGAGCGACCGCTGGCTTCTTCCGGACTCATGTAAGGCAGGGTTCCGCGTAACAGCCCGATGTGCGTACCGCTCACCGTGTGGCCCTCGCCGGTATCCGTAATACGTGCCAGCCCGAAATCCAGCACTTTTGGATTTCCTTCCGGATCCACAAGAATATTGGATGGCTTCAGATCACGGTGGATCACGCCGCGCTGGTGGGCGTAGTTGATCGCGTCGCAAATCTTGCAGAACAACTCCAGCCGACAGGGGCGCGAGATACCGCCTTCCTGAACGTAGTCGTTCAGTTGCCGTCCTCGCACAAGTTCCATGGCGAAGTAATGCTGCCCATCGAGAGCGCGACCGGCTTCATAGATGGCGGCGATCGCCGGGTGCTTTAGTCGGGCAAGCGTCTGCACTTCCCGTTGAAAAAGTTTCAATCGATATTCATCGACATGCGGACCACCGCGCACAACTTTGACCGCCACCAGGCGGTTCGGGTTTCGCTGTTCGCCCTCGTAAACGATCCCCATGCCACCCTCGCCGAGCCGGTGACGAATGGCATACGGACCCACCGAGTCAGGCAGAGGCGGACTCGCGGGTCTCCCGGAGGCCCGGACCGTGGCGATACTGCCCTGGAATTCCGCCGCTCGTACTTTGCACGAGTCGCAGGTGATCAAGTGAGCTTGGATTTCCGGGGAGTTCTTGTCGATTCCACTCCAAAGATCTTCTTCGGAAATGCGGCAAACCATACGCTCACGCTCCGCGTCATCGCGCACAAAGTGCACGCTTCGTCCAATGCCTGACGGCATCCGTTATTCTGACGTATCCATCTAGATCATATCGTGCAGACTACGCCGTCAGGTCTAATTTCCTCAGGTTTCACATTTTTTCCCCCCCTCGCGGACGGCGTGATGTTTTAAAGGCTGAGCGGCACGAAAGGACGAGCTCGATCAGTCCAGAAACACTTTCTCCGCACAACTGAGATCTCCTGGGTCGCGGTAACAAGAAAGCTCGGTTCCCCGTGCAGGCGATTTCTATCGAAACACCAGATAATCATTTGAAGCTGATAAAATACAAGTGTCCGTGAATCGCTGCGCCCCCGTTTTGTGCGCTTAGCGCTCGGATTACGTCGATCGAACTTCTGGCGGTGATTGCGATCATCGGCACTATGGCGGGTGCCGCGAACAGGAAACGGCCATGGTCGCTGCGTCGATCAAGCAGAAAAATCGCTTATTGCTGGATTTCCAAGGTGGTGCTTTTCGGTGATTCAGTGGTTCCCGGCTACTTGGCTCGCCCGAAGAGTTACACGAGCACGTCTCGGATGGTCCCTTCTCCGCTGACCCAGCCGAATCGCCGAGTGGCGTTGATGGTGTGCCTGAAGCTTCTTGGCTTTTCGGTACAGAAAGGGAATCAACACAAACAAGGCACCTACCCCAAAAGCGCCAGTACATGCGGGCGTGGCCCAGCCGCCACCGAAGTCCAGGCTCGGCCCGCCTAAAAAATACACCAGGAGAAGAATCGCACTCCACCACACCAGCAAGATGAACCCGACGCCCAGAAATCCGATCAGATGAAACACGATCAGAATCGGAAGCCAGCCCTGCCCCCACGACGACTCCCGCGCATACCGGAATACGAGCAGCAGCCAGAACACCATAATGAAGCCCGTAACAGGCAAACGACTCCATGGTGTGCCGACCGTCAGTTGGACGGCGTAGTAGACCGCGGCGATCAAAGAACACGCGACACAAAGGACGGGCAATCCTTCGAGATAGGTGAGAGCGGCGTCAATCCGACGCTCGGCGACCGCTAACCCGGTAAGCGAACTGGTTGTCCCGCACTCTGGGCAGCGAACAGGGTCGTCCGCGGCGCCTTGCAAATCGTACCCGCATTCGCGGCAGACTCGCTCCTCACAGCGTGAGGTGGCGCGCTTGCGCTTCAGCGTAGTCCGCGCGCCCGAGAAGAGCTGTCTGTCGGAGGTCGGCATTGGCAATCGCAATAAAACCACACCCGGCCCATGGTGGGGAACCCGTCATCCCACGAAACCGAACGGCGTACGCAGACGCAGGCCATCGACATGTCCTAAACGTCTTCGCACGTCCGTTGGCAAGCATCCCGACTTGCCGCGGTCCGCCCATGACCGATGTACTCTACAACCGTGAATCCAAGTATGCACAAGGCCGGGATGACAGCATGGCGCCACCCTAACCCAAAGCTCCGATCACAGGACGCCCCTAACGTCATACCCAAAAACATGGCCACCCTTACCACGAAAATCAGGTGGACGTAATACACGGCCGCCATGGTTCCTATCCCGAGGCCCACCCATACTGAACGCCCCGTCGCACGGCTTCTGATCAGCGCCCGGTTTATCTGCGGCTCGACACGAACGATGACGGCGAATGGAATCCAGAAAAACAGTGCAAGACCAACGGCAATAACCCAAGCGCGCATCGGAGACATGCTATCAATAACACTCGATTTCCATCCAATACCCGCACCCACAAAAAAGCAACTGAGGAAAACCATCCATCTAATCGCCCTTGGTAGTGTGGGCAGTGTCAGGCCGTGATCGGTCGGATGGGCTGCATCATCCGGTTTCGCCTCATAATCATCCACGATGCCCTGCCTCTCTTGAAGAAGTCTTCGGACCGTTGAATCGTCGCGTCACAGCTGAAACGACCTGTGACAGCGTTGAGGCCCGGCCACTGATCCTTCCACGGGAAATCCCGGGGGAGCAGGAGGCGGGGTTGTCCCAACCAGTTGCAATTGCAGTTGGGCCTCATAAAAAGCCTCCTCGTCCCCGGCGATGAGCGAAACCTCTCCGTTGACAGCTTCGTATACAACGAACTCCTCGCCGCCATTCAAGTACGCCGCGAGCTCCAGATCGCCCGAGGCGGTGGGGGTGATCGACCCGTCGATTCTGAGGTGTTCTCCCGAAACATCGTAGTGCGAGAACGTCTCGATACCATCGCCGCTGAGGAGAACCAGTATCTGTCCGATCGGAACCAAGTTTCCGCCGTCATACGCCGATACATCAATCTCGAGTCGCCGGCGTCCGTCACTCAGTTGTTTCATTTCGCCGGGCTGATAGACGAGGTTGTCCATCTGCATCGCACTTCCCGCAACCCAAGACCTAGGGATATCGACCGTTTGACCGAGTGCCCGAACCCCGGTCACCAGGGGATCGTCGGCCGACAAGACGAACCACTCGGCTGGTCGTCGTTCATGACTTTCTGGTTCCGCAGCCAGAATGGGGAGCGCGGGGAACACAACCACCAGTGCAATGGCAAGCGCCACGCCCGCGCACCAGCTTGAACACGCCGTCGGTTTCATGTTTTCTCATTGATTAGAAGTGAGTCTTGACCAATCTCATCATCGCTAACTCCAAAGCAACTTTGAAGGCTGAGCCCACCCAGAAAGGAGGCGGCAGTGTCTGGGACGACCTCAAGCCGATCGCACAAGTTCATAAACGATTCCTAAGGCAAGCCGCTTTCTCATTCTTTTTGAAAATAATTATTCTCACTGAATACGCGACGGGGTGCTGTGTCCTCTTGATCCCCGTGCTTAGGCGAGAATTTCAGTTGGGCCGCGTTCGACGGATTCGTTATCGGTGGGTTCAGATTGACATGGATGAGAAGGCGGGCTTTTCGCTCGTTTTCAGCACAAATCGTACATACCCTAAACCGGGTTCCGATAAAGGCGTTCCTGCCGCAAGTGAAAGAAGCGCCGAACCAAGCCGAAATCGGTCCTGGTCGGCGCATCGAACGAACAATCAAGTGACTTAGTTAGTTAGTCAGACTCCGCCGTCGCGTCCTCAGGCTCTTTTTCCGGCCCGGACTCGCCAGAGGGTCCCTCGCCCGTATCCGTATCCGGCACGACGAGCTTCGGGAACGATTCACCGGACGATATCTCTTCCTCCAGCTTGGGCAGATCGTTCAACGAAGACAAACCGAATACGTCTAGAAACTTGCTGGTTGTACCGTAAAGCAAGGGTCGACCGATTTCCTCCGCCCGGCCCGCGATCTTAACCAAATTCATCTCTCGCAGGCGTACCAGCATGTCGCCGACGGCCACCCCACGAATCGCCTCGACATTGGCCCGAAGCACCGGCTGTTTGTAGGCGACGATGGCAAGCGTTTCGAGGGCCGCTCTGGACAACCTCGACTCCGCACGCGCTTTGTGCAGCTTTTGCACCCAAGTGTCGTAGACCGAAAGGGTCAAGACTTGGTAGCCTTTCGCGATGGCCTGGATACGAACCGATGCCCCGGTTTCCTCGTATCGTCGATTGAGCGTTTCAATGTGACGTTTGACATCGGACGCATCACCGACGCCGACGAGCCGTGCGATTTTCGACGCCGGCAAGGCCACGTCGGTAGACATCAACAGCGATTCGACGATCGATTCCGTAGTGACTTCCTGATCGCCGGTCTCTTGAGGATCAGTCTGTTCCACGGCTGCCGCTTCATCCACAGCGCCGGCACCGGACGCGTCCGGCTCTGCCGGTTGTGCCGCATCCGCTGCATCCGCTGTTTCGGCTACTTCGGCTGCTTTCGCCTTTTTCGCCTTCTTCACGCGTTTCGCTTTCGTTTGTTTCGTGCTTTCAGTCATCGGTCGAAATGATAACAGGATTGCGTTCGTTGATCGACCGCCGTTTTCGAATTCGATGGTCTTTATCCCCGATTGCCAAACCGGCGGCGAAACGCTATATAATCTGCCCCGCGTACCTGGTGTGGAGAAGAGCGAGTGATCGACGACGTTAATCGAATACGAAATCCGCGTTTCAGCGACGGAAAGGCCGGACCCCTGCGGTGGGTGTTTTCCGTTCCAAACGGGGCCGCGCGTTGGCACCGCACGCCGCAAGCCCCGGGTGTATCTATTCACTGCGAAAAGGATGAAACCTCGGCCGGATGGTCCCAAACCATCACCTGCAAACCGGAAGAATTCTATCGTGTCGAGGCCGTTGTCAGTTGTGATTTGACCGCGCCAACCGAGTCGGCCGGCTTCGTTCTCTCCGTGCAACCGACGGTCGACGGTGAACCCGCCGGCGAAAAGCGCTCCACTTGCGGCCTGCGACACACGTCGCGCCCGACGATCGTCCATGCCACCCTGTGCGCCCCCACGGGCGTCAGGCGTTTGGAGGTATCCGTCGCCACGGAAGCGGCCGCCGGCTCGGTCACGATTCACGAAGTGCGACTCGTCCAGGTTCTCGAGCCGGACGAGGAATCCCACGTGCTCGCCATTCCGGCCCCGCCGAGTACGCTACCGGCTGTGAAATCTTTGAAACGCCTGTGCGTTTGCTCGGAAACCGCCGAAGATCGCGCGGTCACTCAATTGCTGAAGGGTGCATTCGGGGGCAAATGCGTGGATACGGTTTCTCCCGACGACTGGCCGAGCCACGCCGTTCGCGCCGGCGCCGTTCTGTTCCCGGACGAGACACCACCACGTGCCATCAAATCACTTCGGTCATTGCTCCAACTGGCTTCGGATAA
>JADFIX010000318.1 GCA_022566435.1 Planctomycetota bacterium | reverse complement strand
TAGAGGACTAAGGTGGTGCCACCACCTTAGTCCTCTACTCTACCGGTGGAAAAAATGAGACTTGTTGCGTCCGGGACGTACCCTACACCTATCCGACCGAATCCTCTATCATGGACCGTTGGTCGTTCCGTCTTCGAGTGACTGGCGGAGTTGATGTCATACCCATGGAGGGCTCAGCGGGATGAACGTTGCTACAAAGCTAAGCGGCGCGAAAGAGCGTCCTCATGTTTCGCGACGGCGTATCTTGCAAGGTCTCGCCGCCGCCGGTGTCGGTTCGGTCGTGTTCCGCCGGGCGTTGGCCGCGATGGCCGACGAAGGCCGGCAGGTCACGCCCGAAATGATCAAAGATGCCGAGTGGATCGCCGGGATGGAGTACACCGATGAAGATCGCAAGCTCATGCTCGAAGGCGTCAATGAGGTCTTGACCGGCTACAAGAAAATCCGAGACGTGCCCCTGGACAACGGCGTGCCGCCGGCGCTGCACTTCTCATCCGAACCGCTGGCACCGCCCCACCCTCACGTACGACGCAAACCGATCGCCATGAGCCCATCGACCGCGTCTAAGAAGCCGCAGTCTGAGGAAGATCTGGCCTTTGCCCCGATCACCGAACTGGCGGCATTGATCAAAGCGCGCCAGGTTTCGTCAGTCGACCTGACGAAAATGTATTTGGCACGCCTTAAGATGTATGATCCGCTGCTGCATTGTGTCATCACCTTGACGGAAGAAGCCGCGTTGAAGCAGGCCGAGGGGGCGGATCGGGAGATCGCCGCCGGGCAGTATCGCGGACCGCTACATGGCATTCCCTGGGGCGTCAAGGACTTGTTCGCCTATCCCGGTTACCGAACGACCTGGGGCGCTACGCCCTTCCAAGACCAGGTTCGCGACGAGAAGGCCACCGTGATTTCCCGCCTTGAAGACGCAGGGGCGGTTCTCATCGCCAAGCTATCGGTGGGCGCCCTCGCCTGGGGAGACGTCTGGTTCGATGCGACCACCAAGAATCCCTGGAACGTCGACCAAGGTTCGAGCGGGTCGTCCGCGGGACCGGCGGCCGCTACTGCCGCGGGCCTGACCGGCTTTACGATCGGGACCGAAACCTTGGGCAGCATCGTCTCACCCTGCACGCGGTGCGGCGCCACCGGACTGCGACCCACGTTCGGGCGGGTCAGCCGTTTCGGATGTATGGCCCTGACATGGAGTATGGACAAGGTCGGTCCGATCGCTCGATCGGTCGAGGACTGTGCGCTGGTGTTCGCGACCATTCACGGACGGGACGGGCTCGATGCCGCCGCGGTGGACCGCCCGTTCGTGTGGCCGCCTCGGCAAGATGTGCGCAGCCTGCGCGTCGGCTTCATCGAGTCATTGTTCGATGAACGACGTCTGCAAGACATCGAGGACGCGGAAACTCGCGATCGCGTCGCCCAAATGCTGTCATTCGATCGGCGGGTGCTCGATGTTCTTCGCCGCATTGGCGTGAATCTGGTTCCGATCGAACTTCCGGACAAATACCCGATCGGTCCGCTATTGCTCATCCTGACTGCCGAAGCCGCGACAGCGTTCGACGAGTTGACCCGAAGCGGTCGAGATGATGAACTCGTGCGGCAGGTGGTCAATGCCTGGCCGAACGAGTTTCGCCAGGGGCAACTGATCCCCGCGGTCGAGTATTTGCGGGCCAATCGCATCCGAACGCTGGTGATGGGTGAAATGAACAGGTTGATGGAAAACGTAGACGTCTACGTGTCACCTACATTTGGCGGGAGCAACCTGGCACTGACCAATCTGACCGGGCACCCCTGCGTCGTGTTGCCGCACGGCTTCCGGGCGGAGGGCGGCACGCCGACCAGCATCACCTTCACCGGTCGTCTCCATGGTGACGACACGTTGCTGGCTGTGGCCCACGCGTTTCAGGGGGCGACGGACTTTCACCTCCAGCGTCCGCCCTTAGAGAAACCGGACGTCTCCACCGGGCAGTAGGCTTCCCACTCTTCGATTCGCGGTGGCCACCCGGCCCCCACCGCGGTCGCACGAATTCGGTCGCCCTCACCGTTCATCCTAATCGGTGGCACGAATCAGTTGAACGGATTCGGTCGTCCTCAGTCTTGTTGTATTCTCGGGTCGCATGGTAGGTTTATACCTTCGCCAAAACGTTTCGGTATCATAGGCAAAGGGTCGGCGTGTCTTTACCAAGCAGTGTAGGCAATATAGACTATACCGCTCGGGTTGACGATCGACCGGAGAATGGCCTGACGCCATCAAGAACGTGGTTTCGTTGGAGACTCCACTTTCGAATCTCCTCTTCTCAATGTAGCCTGTATGGCCTACATCAAATGCCGGGCCGAAGCGCCATAACCATCATTCGTGCTACCAAACGTCAACCCATCAGGCGGAGCGCAAGAGATTCTTGTTGCTTTTGTGTATTTGCAGGAATAAACTGTTCGGCACGGTAGGCGTCGAGGGGCTCTATCCACACGGAATCGTGAGAATTAGCGGCAGGCGTGGTGATTCCCAGCCGAGCACACGCGGCGTTAAGCGCGGGGCGTGTGGATGGCTTACCGATTTCTTGGTTGCAAGCGGGACGCGCATGTGGGCTCGTAACGACCGCTTCAAGACAGAATCAGCGCATGGGGGGCTTGCTTTGCTGCGCTTTGACAAGCAGACGGATCGAAAGCGAGCCGCCGGTCTAGCCGCGCAAACAAGCCTGACGTTTTGTGACGTCGGCCGGGATGATTCCGCCGGAACGAGTCAGCGTGAGCGCGATGATCATACGCCAATCCGCGACAGCGCGAATGGGTCTTCACTTTCCGTAATACTGCATTCCCGCGCGCGGTCACCGCCGGAATGACGGTCTTCAACAAGAGACGAAGCGAGCGCACGGCATGGAAAACTTCTACTCGGGAAAAACGGGCTTCATAAAGAGGGCGACGCGGGTATCGAGTCGAACCGCTAGCGTCAAGGACGAGCAAGGAAAGGAAAGAAAACGATGTCTTCAAGAACAAGAATGACGACGATTGTATGCACATTGCTGCCGGGTCTTGCATCGGCGGCACCACCAACACAACCCATGCCTCAGACGGTCGATTTCCTCGCGGCGCATGCCGGGGCCAAGGCGACCTTGTCGGAAGATGGAATCGGTGCCATTTTCGGGGTCCCCTTCGCCGAGAGACCGCAGGGGCAGGGGAGACAGGCATTCGTGAAACAGTTCCTGGACGACAATCCCGGTATCCTCGGCGTGGCGACCCTCGACTTGGCGTACGACAATGACCTGCTTATCGCCAATGGCAAGTTCACTGTCTTCACCTACAAGCAGACGGTAGCGGAAGAAGACAACCTGCCGATGCATGGCGGCTTTATCAAGGTTATCGTCCTGATGGGGGCGACCGAGAAAATCGTCTACATCGGCGCCGTTCTCAAACAGGAGCCGGAGGCCACTCTCCCGGACGACGTGAAGTCGGAACAGGATGCATTGGACACCGCACTCGCCGCGTACCCCCAACTCACAAACTAGTCGACGCCGGAGAACGTGGTCTATCGGACCACGGACAACAGCTATCACCGCGCGTGGCGCTTCCGCCGCTGGGACGATGACGAGATCTATCTGTTTTTCATCGACACCGCTACCGGTGCCATCGTCGACGCGATCGACATTGGCGTCGATGGCGTAGGCGATATTTCTGGACGTGTTACCGGATTCGCAACGCCCGGGACGGCCGCTGATGATTCAACGAACCCTCCGGTGCAAATGAACCTGCCGGGCATCATGGTCACGGCGACAGGGTTTCCGCCGGTCTACGCGACGGAGGATGGATCGGCTAGTGATGGAGAATACACGATTCCCGACGTTGACGTGATGGTCCATGTATCAAGTGTCCTCAAAAGCCGTTGGGTCAGTGTGGAGAGCCTTGCACTCAACTGCTACTGCGATCCGCAATGCGAGGACTCTTGCGATCTTGAAGATACCGTACCTGATGTGGATCCGCCGGCCAGCGATAAAGACCTTCTATTCAACGATGCCAACCCGCCGGCGCCCGAGGACACTTCACAGGTGAATGCCTTCCTAGCCATCAACAGGGCGCACAATTGGTTTGCCGCGCTACAGCCGAACTTCACATCTATCAACCAACAGATCCGTTGCGTTGTTAATTGGGGAGGGCCCGACGGAGCTGCTTGTAACGCCGGGTTTTCTAAATCTGAGCCGCCAAGAATTCTAAGTAAGTACCCCCAGGACGATGACACCTTTTGCGCTAGCTCCGCGATGTCTACAATAATGGCACACGAATACGGTCACTTTATTTTGAGCGAGTTGATTCCCACCCTCATTCTGAATTCTGACCCGTTCGTCGAAGGCTTCGCGGACACCGTTTATTCGCTTGTGTACGACACTGCGTGTTTCGCTGAAAACTATTACAGGGTCAATCACGCCTTTTTCGACAGCGACCCACCCTTGGAAACCTGCGCCAGGCGAACCGACGCTCTCGGGGGAAAACACAAATTCGAACATCTTGTAGCATTCAGCCCGGCCCATTGTCCAGCCGAGGGGTGCGAGGTTCTGTTTGATGACCCACGGTGCGAAAACTACTTCTACTGTTTGGGCTTGGGCCTTGCAGGCGCATTCTGGGACCTGAGGGAGGATGGCATCGGCGAAGCCGCCACCGACCAAATTTTCGCCGACTTTGCAGCCCTCACGCGCGGCGTGCTCGATCAAACGGTGATCATCGAGGTTCTGGTGGCCGACGACAACGACGGCGTTCTTAGCACGCCTGGACCGAATCAGGCCGCAATCATCGCCGCCTTCGGCATTCACGGCTGGGATGACCCAACCCTCGCCCCCACGGGTGTCGACGTGCAATGGGACATCGTCGGTCCAGGACCGACCTCTCCTGGCGATTTTGAAGTCGACTACATGGTCATTCCCCCCGTCGTGACACTGAAAGCCACTGAAGACGAGACCGGTGTTCGAGTCGCCGAATGGCGAATCGGACGAGAGGTGGACTCCCTACCGGCCGACATCGGCACGATCACTTCCGTCTGGGCGGCGGCCCCGCCACACAACATTACGGTCAGTGTCGGGGACCCCGCTTTCACACCGTGCCGCGACCTCTGGACGGTGGACATCCCTGCGCAGAGCCCGGGCAACTGGTCGAATCTCGAACTCATTCTCGACAGGGCGATCCGCACGCGCGCTCATTGCGTCAAGAACGGTGATGAGTCGGGCGGACTTATCCAGGGAATAATACCTGAAGCCAGGGGGATCGATGTAGCGGGTATCGGAAACGGCCCCGGCACGCCCGGCACCCTTACTTTGGGAACCAGTGCGCTCAGACCCATCCGGAACATTACGTTAGAAACCGTGCAGGCCGATTCGTCTTTCATCGTGCAGAGCGATTTGGGATTGAACGGCGCTTCCGACGACCCGGTCCTCCATATCAGCGGGTCGATGTCGGGTAGTATTCAGGTCCATGGAAACATTGTAGAGCCCATCACGATAGACGGCGACGTGTCGGGTGACATCGTGGCTGACGCGGACGAAGACGGAGAGGGCGTGATCAGCGGTTTGGTGACTATCAGCGGCGAGTTCACCGGTGAGATTTGCGACGCCGACATGCGCCTCGGAGGCGCCGTCCCCCCGAACGTCCAGCTTTCGCTTCCGCCCGGCCCGACGGCAACCGTTTGCGGGCGTGCCTTGGAGTGCATCACCGATGCCCATTGTACGGGCGGGCCGATGGACACCATCGCAGTTTGCGGCA
>JADFIX010000317.1 GCA_022566435.1 Planctomycetota bacterium | reverse complement strand
AACCAGTAGGCTGGCATCTGTAACAGGTGGTCTCGGTAGTAGTCCCACTCGTAGAACACAATTTCCACAAACCGCCCGCCGACCGCAAGAAGCCGAGCCGATCGAGCGGCGCACCGTTGTCGCCACCCCCGGCGGCGCAGTGGTGAAAGGAAGCGTTTCGGCAAATCGTGACACCCCATGAACTATCGCTTGTTGCCCGTCCGGCGAATGAGTTTCGATGAGAAGGATGAGAATTCAAATCGTCACACCCGCGCCGCCTGGGTCCAACAAAGGCAACCGAGTGACCGCACTTCGATGGTCGCAGATTCTGCGAAAGATCGGCCACCGCGTCACCGTGACACAGGAATTCTCCGGACCCAATTGTGAACTCCTCGTCGCGCTTCATGCCCGCCGCAGTGCCAAATCGATTTGTCGTTTCCGGCGTGACTACCCCGATCGACCGCTGATTGTCGCGCTGACGGGAACGGACCTGTACGGCGATCTTCCCGGCTGCCCGCAGGCACGGCAATCGCTCGCGTTGGCCACGTGCCTGATCGTACTGCAACCCGACGGGATCCGTGCCCTGCCGCGCGAGTGCCGCGCGAAGGCCGTAGTCATTTATCAGTCGGTATCAGCGAAAGCTCGCCAAACCAAACCTCTAAAGCAAACGTTTGAAATCTGCGTCGTCGGGCACTTGCGTAGCGTCAAAGATCCCTTTCGCGCCGCGCTGGCCTCGAGGCTGATGCCGCGCAGCTCCAAACTCCTCGTCACCCAGATCGGCGGAGCCTTGACTGAGTCGATGGAGACGCGCGCCAAACGAGAAGAGAAAAACAACGCCCGCTACCGCTGGCTGGGCGAACTATCTCGAGAACGCACATTGCGTGCGATTGCCCGAAGTCGCTTGCTGGTGATCAGTTCGAAGATGGAAGGCGGCGCCAACGTGGTAGGCGAAGCGATGTCACTTTCGGCCCCCATCCTGGCGACACGAATCGGCGGCAACGTGGGCATGTTGGGAAGCGACCATCCGGGCTATTTTCCAGTCGGCGATACCCATGCCCTGGCGACATTAATGGGGCGAGCGGAGGAAGACATTCCCTTCTACAGCACCCTGATGCACCGCTGCCGCGAACTCCAATGCTTGTTCCGACCCTCTCGCGAGAGGGCAAGCTGGAGATCACTCTTGGACACCCTGGGGGCGAACCGCGACTGATTGGCCAGGTCAATCTTCGCCGTTGCCCCGTCATGCGTCTCTTGACGCACACTTCAACCTCGGGCGTCTGCTATCATATCGAACACGAGAAAGCGAGGCGAGTGAGCACTACTCCAAAGCCGCCACCCTCGATCGTAATGTTAGCGCGTCAAGCGCGAAATAAGGAACATCACGGCTGCAAAGCCCAAGAGCCACGGCACCAAGCGGGCAAATGCAAAGCCGAGCTGAATCGCCGCCTGCTCCGACGACTTGCCGGTTTTTTCCGGTTTCGGTTCGAGACTTTCGAAGAGAGTATCGAAGGCTACCAGCGAGCCTCGTTCCAGGTCGTTCAGCATCATGGATGCATCGCAATACCGATCGACCGCCTTTTCCGAACACGCTTGCCGTACGACCGCGCCAATGCGATCCAGGTCCCATTCCGTGCTTGTCCAGATCTGATCGGGTGGCAGCTCGGGAAATTGCCGCGCATCGCGACCCGCGAGAAGACCATAAAAGACCTTCCCAATTGCGTAGACGTCAGCCGTCTTGTCGGTTGCCCCGTCAGGCGCCATGTATCTCGGCGTTCCGATCGCACGTTGCCCCCCTTTATCCATCGACAACACACCGATGTCAGCGAGCTTCGGCTGACGATCAACAAACACGACGTTTAACGGTTTGACATCACGATGCACGAGATCGATCTCGTGAAGCGTCGCAAGTCCTCGCAACAACCGCCGAATGAGTTCAACAGCCACGTCAACGCCGAGCCGTCTCGATCCCACGAATGGCTCGAGTGTCAGCGGTTGATAGTTTGCCGGTACCTTATCTCGCGTCGACTTCTTGGATCCCGCGTCGTCCGCAAGGTCCATCGTATAGTAGAGATAAGGGCCCACCTCACCGATATGATGAATCGTAATCAAATGTGGATGACGCCGGATGTTACGGCAATAGGCCTCCAACGCCGTGCGCTCTCGACAGCGGACTTTGGCGCGACGTAATCGTTCGAGATCGATGATCTTCAGGGCCCGGTGCACGCCGACTCGGTCGCGGACAGCCCAAACGGAACCATAAGAGCCGGCGCCCGCCAGAAGCACGCAGTCGTAATCCGGGATCGGCCAATGTCGACGGAATTCGTCCGCGTCACCCCTCCTAACGGAGCTCGGCAATGGTCCTTCGGGCCGCTGGACCGGGGGGTCTCGCGGCTCGTCGGCCTGGAGAGTGCTTTGCATGCCCGCTTGCCCGTCGACGGTCGGCTGCGAATCAAAAAGGGGCGACCTAAGACGTTGCATCGTGCGTTGACAAGACCGACACTCCTTCAGGTGCCGCCTGATAGGATCAGCGTGCGTGTCGGCCAGTTGCCCGGCCTCATAATACGCCAGCGTACTTTCTGCAGGGCATTCTGCCATGATGGGTATTCACCGTGGCGACGACCCCGACCGGCCCGTTCACCACACCGAGAGTGTACAAACGAAACATGGGTGGGGAAAGAAAAAAGCCTCTTGTTCGGAGGATTCAAGGCACCGGAACAACAACTTGTTCTTGACCGGCTTGGAATGACTATTGAGCCGAAGAAAGTCGAAAATGCCGCTACGGTTTGACCAGCTCCCGCAGACGGCGCGAGACAACGTTACCGTGAAGCGCGACGCCCGTCATCGCGGGCCGCTTCACGACGCCGCAAGCGCGGCTCGTGCGCAACTTACGACTGAAACGGACTTGCGTTGCGTAAATGCAAGAACCGCCAAAATCTGACGTAACTCGGGCACTCCCAAGCACTTACAAGTTTTGGACACTTGCGCAACAGCCGGTTGCGTTTGAAAGTCTAAGAAAAACCGTTTGACTTCGGCCTATCAATCCTGTATATTCTGTATAGACAGAAACAGGAGAAATAGAGTGAACGAGCTGACACCTGCCATGGAAGGATTCATCCTGCACTGGGGCGAGATGGGCACCCGATGGGGTATCAACCGCACCGTCGCCCAGATTCACGCCCTGCTCTTCCTCTCACCCGAGCCGCTTCACGCGGAGCAGATCGCCGAGACGCTCTCCGTCGCCCGATCCAACGTGAGCAACAGCCTGCGCGAATTGCAGGGCTGGGGCATCGTCAAGATCGTGCACGTCATGGGCGACCGCCGCGATCATTACGAGTCCATGAAAGACGTCTGGGAGATGTTTCAGATCATCCTGGACGAGCGAAAAAAGAGAGAATGCGACCCGACCCTCACGATACTGCGCGAACTCACCGCCAAGGCCAAGAAGTCCGGCGCGAAAGACGCTTACACGCACGAGCGACTGAGCGACATGCTCGGCTTTTTCGAAACGACGACTAGTTGGTACGAGCAAATGCGGCGAATGCCGACCGGGGCGCTGATCAAGTTCGTGAAAATGGGCGACAAGATTCGCAAGGTGTTGAGCCTTGCGTCCTAAGTGCGGGAGAGAACCATGAACTCGCAACCGGCAGTCAAGAAACCCGACCGCAACACGCACAGCAGCGCTCGGAAAACAAAACTGAAGATCGTCATTCCAGGCGGATCCGGACAGGTGGGATCGCTACTCACCCGTGCGTTTCGCGCCGATGGACATGAGGTCATCGTCATCAGTCGAAACCCGGATGCTTCGCCGTCATCCGTCGCATGGGACGGAAAGACAATCGGCGCCTGGGCGGACGAAATCAACGGCGCTGATGTTGTCATTAACCTTGCAGGCCATTCCGTAAATTGCCGCTATCACAAGAAAAACCGCGAGCGGATTATGAATTCGCGCGTGGACTCCACCCGCGTCGTCGGCGAGGCGATTCGACAAGCCGTACGACCACCACGCCTCTGGCTGCAAGCGAGTACCGCCACGATCTATGCACACCGTTACGACGCGGCGAATGATGAAAGCAGTGGGATCATCGGTGGGAGTGAAACAAACACGCCAGCGACATGGAGGTTCAGCATCGACGTGGCGACAGCATGGGAGCACGCGACGGATGCGGCGGTGACGCCTCACACGCGAAAGGTCAAACTTCGTTCGGCCATGACCATGAGCCCGGACCGCGGCGGTATCTTCGACACGTTGCTAGGTCTGGTTCGTCGCGGGCTCGGCGGCCGCTCCGGCGATGGGCGGCAGTATATGTCGTGGGTTCACCACGAAGACTTCGTTCGGGCGATAGACTGGCTCATGGAGCACGAGGAAATCGCGGGGGTGGTCAACATCGCATCACCGAACCCACTGCCGAACTCGCACTTCATGCGTGCCCTCCGGGACGCCTGGGGCACCCGGTTCGGTTTACCGGCCACGGCGTGGATGCTGAACACGTCCAGGGTGTCGTCGAAGCCCAATCGGATCTTTAGCGCGATGGCCCCGTAGGCAGCGAGTAAAAACGGGAGACCCCCCAGCTCTGCTGGGGAGGCATCCATAGTTTGACAATTCCAGAAATCTCATAGTAACTCCAAAGCGTGAGCCGCCAAGCAACACGCAGAGGAGAAACTATGAGACAAGTAGGCAGTTTAAATCACAGCCGTTGGGAGTGTAAGTACCATGTGGTTTTCATTCCGAAGTACCGGAAGAAAGCGATATTTGGTCAGATACGGCGGGACCTGGGAGAGGTGTTGAGGCGTTTGGCAGAGCAGCGAGAAAGCCGGATCGAAGAGGGGCATCTTATGCCGGATCATGTGCACATGATGATATCGATTCCACCGAAGCATGCAGTGTCGCAGGTGATTGGCTATATCAAAGGCAAGAGCGCCATCTACATCGCCAGGAGATATTCGGAGAGGAGACGGAATTTCGTAGGTCAGCATTTTTGGGCGCGGGGATATTTTGTTTCGACGGTGGGCCGCGATGAAGAGGTAATACGAGCGTACATTCGGCATCAGGAAAATGAAGATAGACGAATGGATCAGTTGAAACTGATGTAGTTCTGGCCCCCTTCAGGGGGCGCGAGGAATCGCGTAGCGGTTCCGTTAAGCCGCTTTGAGCGGCTCACAAACTAAAGCCCCCGGCTTTGCCGGGGGATACTTACTTTGGCCCCCCAGCGGGTGCGCCGAGTATAGGCTCGCCGGCACCCCGTGACAAACACCGCCGCATCCGCGTAATTCTGCGCCGATGGCTCAACTCCAGGTGATGACCTCGGGCAAGCTGGAAACCTGGCGGAAATCGGTCTGAGCGAGTTCTCAGCGGTCGGGGCCGGGGCTAATTCTCGAAGCTGTCAGAAAAAAGCAACGCCTGGCCGCACAGTGAGCACACCGCTTTGCGCATTCATCGCGCACTCCAGGGAGAGCACGCCACCAGCGAGTGCATCACTGGACTGGGGCCGCTGCAATTTGACCTGGAACTGATTGGGGGTCTGGGCCGCGGCATCCGGGGTCAGCAGTGCCTCGACAAACAAACGCGCGCTGCCCGTCGCCGGCACCTGGACACCGCTCAGGGGAACCTTCTGCGCCGCGCCAACAGGGGACAGCATCAGTTCATTCACGGTGCCCACCACACTGTCCACGCCGGGGTTGAAGACCTGGTCGCCATCGTCCAGGTAGACCGAAATCGAAGCGAACAGATTACTGGCCTGGACGGTATTGAGAACACTGCCGTTGTTATCGCTGAAC
>JADFIX010000316.1 GCA_022566435.1 Planctomycetota bacterium | reverse complement strand
CGTTTGTGCCCAATGTCTTCGTGGACGTCACCGCCTACCTCGATCGCAAACTCGAGGCGTTCGCCATGTACGCTTCGCAGGTCCGCAAGTCGCCCGACCAGCGATCGACCGAAGCCATTCGCGCGCAAAGCGTAACCAGAGGCCATTCGATGAACATGAACCATGCCGAAGCGTTTATGTTGGTTCGAGAAGTGACAAGATGAGTTCTTCAGGGGATAAGAAAACCAGCGGAATCGTGGTCGACGGCCAGGAACGGGTGATAAAGGCCAACCGGGAGGAGATCGAAAAGCGCGTTCATGAGAAATACGCCGCCGAACTCGCATCGGCCACCGGCCTTTTCCGCCGCTGGGCCGTCCGCCGCAAAATCCGCCGCGAAATCGAAGACGCCCTCGAAGAAATCGCCCCAAAAGGCGCGCTATACTAAAGCCGCGATCGCGTGATGCCCCTTCTCATGACTTCACAGCGCGACATAAGTTGTGGCTATGCACCATGGCATATAGAAAAGGGCCCGGATTTCCCGGATTTTAGCTCCTTAACCGTCCAACGATACGCTACATAAACTACTTTTGTACAAACGTACAGAACCCGCCCGAGTGCCGTTCGAATAAATCGCTTGCATTTCGTTCGCCGAATGAGTAACATTTGAGTAAGTGCGATCGGGCGATGGCATCATCATTTCCCATACCAGTGTCCGTTACACTTGATAGGCTGGAAAAAGGGGTTCCCGAGCGCGATATGCCCGGCTCCATGCGCAGTTGGCCTTGAAAAACCGCAGGTGCCCAGACTTGAGACACTTTTGTTACGGCGTGTTGGAGGAGAGAGACATGAAAACCCGTCATACAGTCTTGATCGCCATCGTCTTCGTCATGGCAACTGCCACTATTGTCTTCGGCCAAGAGATGAGGTGGATGCCGATCCGGTCGGCCCCGCTCGGCAGTCCCGTCGGAACCGTCGGCGCCCCGGTGACGCCGCAATTCAACGCCGAGCTTGGGTGCTGGGAGGTGGTCGTTTCCGGCGGAGTGGAGGTCGACCTCGACTTGCAGGCATCGGGCTGGGGCAACGCGCCCGGTTCACCGACGTTGGGTGCCATTCAAGCCATTGTCGTGCCGGGCGGGTACAACAACGGCGTCGGCAGCACCCTGAATCCCAAAGGTTGGCCGGGAAGCCCCCTTGACGGTGCGTATCAGGCCCAAGAGCGTTGCGAGGTGGGCGGCGACCTGAGCCCCTGTTCCCCTCCGTTTGATCCGACGTGTGACGGCAATGCCAACGGCGCCTGCGTGCATGCCTCCAACTGGGTCATGCCAGTTTGTGCGGCCGATTTCGCAGCGTTCGTTACGCCCACCCTGGCTTATGCCTGGGCCGCGGCGGCGCAGAACGACTGCAACACCGATGACGGTGCGGTTAAGACGTTTGGCGGTCTGATTCTGGAATTGGACGCCAATGCTGCGGGCACCTACGTGATTGCGTTGGACCCGAACCCGAACAGCTCGTTCATGTTCAGTGGTACGGGTTCGCTGATCCCTGGCCTTACGTTTACCCCGGCCTGCATTACAGTCATCACGGATAGGACGCTCACAGAGCCTGGGGGTCCCTGTACTTGCTTCGGTGAGAATGGCGAATGTCTCGACGATGCGACCGGCGAAACACATCCGGTCTATCTGTTTTCCGGTGAAAAATACGAATCGGTCGTCGATATGCGGATTCCGGGGCGTGGGATCGATTTCGTATGGAGCCGGAAATATCGCTCACGAATCGGTCCCGACACCGCGATGGGCAACGGCTGGGACTTTTCCTACAACATTCGCCTCGAGCCGGTCGGCCCAGACCTTATACTGCACAACGGTAGGACCCGAAGTGACAAGTACACGCCTCAACCCGACGGTACCTGGACGCGGCGAGAGTTTCTCCGTGTCATCGAGCAGAATCCCGACGGTTCCTACACGCTCACTCACAGCGATACGAGCCGGTGGGAATTCCAGCCCTTTGACGGCAGCCCGCACGAAGGAAAGATCACCGCCAGTGTTGATCGCAACGGCAACACGATCAGTTTCGACTACGACGGCCAAGGCCGACTCGTTACTATTCACGATCCGCTAGACACAGCTCTACACAACCGCGACATCACAATCGCCTACAACGGCGACGGGTTCATCGAATCGGTGACCGACTTTGCCGGCCGATCGGTCAGATACACCTACTATGGCGGCACGGAAGTCCCGAAATCTCCCGCGCTTGCCGCGGCGCCGCACGATATCTTGAAGAACCGCTACATCTCCATCAATCCACGTAACGCGGACCTCGTGTCCTTCGACATACGACTGACACTGACGTCCACGCAGGTGAACGGCGTACCGGGTGGTCAGATCGGGTCGCAATGGTGGGCAAGCAAACCCGATGGAAAATGCATTTCGATCGTCGGTCCCAATCAACCGACCACGCCACCAAACTGGTCCGGCTGTCCGGCGTTACACTTGACCGGCTGCCCGATCATTCCGACTTCAACCTACGACCTTGTTGCCATCTTCGAGGGCAATGTCTCCGATCCGCCTTTGGCGGCGGCCACCCAGGCTAAGCCCGGTGTCAAATGGCACGGTGACTGCGTGGGTTCGTTTACCGGTATCGAATGGACGGCACCGAACGGTACGACGAACATCGACGACGCCGTGGCGGCCATCAAGACGTTCCAAGACCCCAACGCCATAAACGCGACCCACGTATCCGTGACGGACATGGAGCCGAACCAGAACGGAGACCAGATAAACCTACTCGTCAACATCAATGATGTATTCTCGATTATCAGGGGCTTCCAGGGATTCGAATATCCCGGACCCGACATCGACCTCTGTCCAGACACGCCGGCAACGCCCGGCGGGCCGCGCGGCAATTTCGGCGATCTCAAATCGGTCACCACACCGGTCGTGGAAAACACCGCCGAGTTTCCGATTCCCGCAGGCCACGACTACCCCGATGGCAAGACCACGGTCTACACCTACTCGACCGGCTTCGCCGACGATCGGCTAAACCACAATCTTCTGACCATTACCGATCCCAAGGGCCAGACGTATCTACGAAACGAGTATTACCCGACGACCGATCCGAGTGACCTGAACTTCGATCGCGTCAAGCGGCAGACCTGGGGCGACCCCGGCGACGTGATCGACATCGTCTACGTCGAACAGACCGCCGATGAATCGAACAATTTCGCCACGATCAAGGCGATCCTCAACGACCGCGTGGGAAACGTGAAGGAATACTTCTACGACGCCGGAAACCGCAATGTGATCACCCTCGAGTACACCGGCCGGGCCGATTCCGATCTACCCACGACCGAAAGCGACAATCGTCCGACCGGCAAGCTCAGACCCGGCGACCCCGACGTTTTCGAAACACGGTACGAATACAATAATGATTCTCTTCGAACGGAAATCGTCGACGCGAATGGAAACGTCGTCGTTCCTTCCTATGACGAAGCCAACGCGAGTCGCCGTTCGCAGGGCAACATGACAGAAAGATGCCGGCAGCCGAACCCCCTCCTGGGCGGCGATCAAGCCGACATCTGTGAAACCTTTGAGTATGACGACAGATTCGGCGGCTGCTGCGGCAGTAATTTCATCACCCGCCACGTGGACGGTCGCGGTAACGAAACGACTCACATGTACGACGACAACGGCAACCGTTGTCACACCCGGCATCGCATCCCGTCCATCGTGGAGGAATTTACTTATAATGAGTTCGGGCAGATGACCGCACACACTTTGCCCGACAACGGCGCGCCGGGCGGCCACCGCCGTCGCGACGAGTACACCTACTACGACGGCGGAGCGCAGCTCGGCTACCTTCACCAAGCGATTGTCGACGCGCCCAACTTCGCTCTGATCACCACCTACGATACCTTCTACGACCCGAACGACAACGTCGCGCGGGTGGACATCCAGAACAGTGACGACCAGGGCGTCGAGCAATCAAACACCCATTTCACCACGGTTTTTGAGTACGAGATTCTCGACTATCGCACTAAGACGTGCCAAGAAGTCGGCGATTACGCGGGCACGCTCCCCGGTAGCCCGCAGGTTCCGCTCTGCCGAAACCTGCCAGATAGCGAATTCCTCAGCACCGAGTACGCCTACGATGAGAACCGCAATCGAACGCTGGTGAGGTATGGCGAAGCGGTCGAGGGGCGCGATCTCGACAACGTCGTCGAAACCCAATACGACGAGCGCGACCTGACCTTCCTGGTAGTCCGCGCGCCGGGCGATTCGGATCAATCCACGTCCCAGTACGACTACGACGATAACCGCAACCTCATCCGAACCAGCCAGGGCATTGAGGACGTGGCCGCCCCGCGCATCACGACGACCACGTACGACGGCTACGATCGTTTGGTGTCCACCACCGATCCGATGGGTAACGTCGCTGACTATCACTACGACCCCAATTCCAACATCGGCGGCTTCCAGGACGCGGCCGAGACCATTCGCAATCCCTTTGCGATTCGTGTTGGCGGCGAACTCGATGACGTCACAGGATCGGCCGGCAACGTTCGCCTGACGGAGTCCTGGACCCAGTACGACGAGATGGACCGCGTGATCCGCACCGAGGTCGAATTCTTCGATACCGACACGCAAACGCCGCTGCAGGGCGGCCAACAACTGGGCAAGGCCATTACCACAACCGAGTACAACGACAATTCGCGGGTCACTCGCCGCATCAACGACAACCTGCACGATAGGACGACCACGTATGACACGGCGAACCGCCGGCAAACCGTCACCGATGCCAAGGGCAACACCGTCACCTCCGCCTACGATGCGAACTCGAACGTCACCAGCAGGACCGAAGTGGAAAAGTCCGATCTGGACGTCTGCGGCGAGACCTTCGTCACATGCGACGAGATCTTCGTCACATCCTACGCCTACGACAATCTCGATCGGCTTATTCAAACCGTGGACAACGTGGGCAACACGAATGTATACGCATACGATTCACGCGATAACCGGACCTTCACGGACGACGCGCTGAATCACGAGACGCGGTTCGAGTACGACGGCATCAATCGTCTGATCACGACGATCCGCGACCTGGACGATGACGGCGCCGACGGCGACGGGCCGGACATCACCACCACCCAAACGTGGGACGACGATTCGCGCCTGATCGCAAAGATTGATGACAACAACAACGCCATGCGGTACGGCTACGATGCGCTGGATCGCGTCGTGGCCGTCCCAGGTCCAGTCGAACGCCGCGCGCTTGCGCCTGGTGCTGTCGCTGGCGGTGGTACCGGCGGTCATCTTTTCCCCGGTATCGCGATTGCCCAGGAAATGCAGAAAATCTCGCCGGACTCCAGCCTTTTGTTCCTCTGCACCGAACGGGAATTCGATCGAACTCAACTCGAACCGCCTCGTCTCGTTCCAGAAGACTTCGCCGCCGCCGTACCAGTCGACGATCAACATGCGCGACGCTCTCGAGGTGCGCATACCGGAGACGAATCGTTTCGCCATGTGCGCCGGTCGCCTCGATGAGGACCGATCGGCCGTAGCCACCGATCTCGTCGAAGGTGATCACGATGTCGGGCCTCACCCGTCGCATGATCCCAACTAATCGGCCGAGCACCTCTTCCTCTGGGGCGCTGGCGAAGGCGTTGGGATGGTGGTTGTCCTCGGTCCCTTCCATCCCCGAGTCCCTGTACCCGAGTATCACGAGCTCACTCACACCCACGGCATCGGCAGCGGCGCGCAGCTCTGCCTCGCGTACCTGG
>JADFIX010000315.1 GCA_022566435.1 Planctomycetota bacterium | reverse complement strand
CTTGATCCGAACCACCCAAAAACTGATGGCCAAGAAAGCCAAGGCCAAGGCCCGGAAACCGGCGGCGAAAAAGGCCGCCAAAAAGACGGCCGTCCAAAAGAAGCCGGCGAAAAAGACCGCGGCCAAAAAAGCGGCGGTGAAAAGGGCCGCCGTGAAAAAGAAGGCCGTAAAGAAAAAACCCGCCCGGAAAGCGGCGGCCAAGAAGCCCGCCAGAAAGACCGCCCGCAAGAAATCGGCCAGGAAAAAGAAGCCGGCCCGGAAGCGCTAACCCTCACCCCCAGGTAACGGATTCCGCCCTTCCCTTCGGGTATCCGCGGATCGAAAGAGGAACCCATGAATATTCACGAATATCAGGCAAAGCAGTTGCTCGATAAATACGGCGTGGCGGTGCCGAGAGGCGGTGTCGCCCACAGCGTCGACGAGGCCGCTACCCAGGCTCAGGAATTGGGCGGCCCCGGTTACGTGGTCAAATCGCAAATTCATGCCGGCGGCCGCGGCGCCGGCCGCTTCAAGGACAACCCCGACGGCAAGGGCGGGGTGCGCATCGTCAAGTCGGTCGAGGAAGTCCGCGAAGCCGCACGTGAAATGCTGGGCCACGTTCTGGTCACCAAGCAGACCGGACCGGCGGGCAAGGAGGTCAAGCGCATCTACATCGAGGAAGGGTGCGACATCGCGCGCGAGCTTTATCTCGGCATGCTTCTGGACCGGGAAACCTCGCGCCTGACCATGATGGCGTCGACCGAAGGCGGCATGGAGATCGAGGAAGTCGCCGCCGAGACCCCGGAAAAGATCCTCAAGGTATCCATTGACCCGGCCACGGGAATGCTGCCCTACCACGCCCGCAACCTGGCTTTTGGGCTCGGGCTGGAAGATAAGCAGGTGGGCTCGGCGGTCAAGTTCATGCTCGCCATGTACAAAGCCTTTACCGAGCTGGACGCGTCCATCATCGAGATCAATCCGCTGGTGATCACCGCCGGGGGCGAGGTCATGGCGCTCGATGCCAAGATGAATTTCGACGACAACGCCCTTTACCGCCACAAGGACATCGCCGACCTCCGCGACGAGGACGAGGAAGACCCCGCCGAACTGGAAGCCTCCAAGCACGAGCTCAATTATATCAAGCTGGATGGTTCCATCGGCTGCATGGTCAACGGCGCCGGGCTCGCCATGTCGACCATGGACATCATCAAGCTGTATGGCGGCGAGCCGGCCAACTTCCTCGACGTCGGCGGCGGCGCGACGCAGGAGCGCGTGACCATCGCCTTCAAACTGATCCTCACGGACCCCAACGTCGAAGGCATCCTGGTCAACATCTTCGGCGGCATCATGCGCTGCGACGTGATCGCCGAGGGCGTCGTCGCGGCGGCGCGCGAGACCCGGCAAGATCGGCAATTTGCAGCCTCGTTTCGGACAGCCTGCGAACGGCAATACAATAACGACAGTCTGCTTGGCGTCGGGCGATCGCCAGCTTGGCAACGCAATTGCGTTGTTCCAGAACGTTCATGATCGTGGTCGTCTTCGGCACATTTTTGCCGCTTTAGATTGAATTTCACCATTTATGTACTATAATTTACAGATAAGGGGAGGATCTCTTCCGCAGGACGCGACCTAGCCGTTGCCTATTCGGTGGCCGTCGGCTGCGAGAAGAACCAATAAATTTCAAACAGTTCGTCGACGGGGACATCGATCCGGGAAATAAATTGACACGTGCGTTCGTTCGGCGTTCGTGGCAGCGATTGTTGTTCGCGTCGAGTCGCCTGGACCACTTCGCAGTTTCGGCCAGATGCTGCTGCGCGACGTCGCGTAGCTCGCCGGGGCCAATACCGCCGGCCGTACGTTTCATCACAGTTTGAGGAGCATCGCCATGCCTGGCAAATCAATACTTGTCACTACCATTCTCCTGTCCATTTCTGTGCCGGCGTCGGTGTTGGCGCAGGATACGGATGTGTCCGGCGCCTCCAGGGCCGTCCAGGAGAAGGCAGAGATCGTCCAGACACGCGGCCGGGACGCGCAGGTCGAGTACCGCGCGCTGACGAAGTTCGGTCCCTGGGATGACCATAACTACGCTGTCACGCGTGCAGATCTCGCGTTGCTGCCGCCAAGCGATCAGTACCTGCCCGATGTGCCAGTGTTCTTCAAGGTGTTCCTGCGCAAAGAGCAACCCGAACTCGGCGATTACTATCCGCGATCAGCCGCGCAATACTTTCGAATTGTGCACGGCGGTCTGACGGTCAACAATCGCTTGTACCGCGAAGGTCTGGGCATCGGCTACCACCCCGATCCGGCCGATGTGACCGCCAGTCGCGCTTCGTCAAGGGCCGCGGCGAACGAGGCGATCCTGCAACTCAATGTTCGCGGCAACGAGGTTGCGATCGAATGCAACCCCACCAACAGGCTGGAATGCGTGGCAGGCTCCAACACGACCGCCGGTCAGACCATGTACTGGTCTGACGATGGCGGGGCGACCTGGAATTTCTCGCAGACGAATGCGTCCAGCTGCTGTGATCCGACCATCGACTGGTCGAGCGATGGCTCGCGGGTCTACCAGGCCGACTTGAGCAGCACAATCGGCGTGCGCTGGGCCGTTTCCACCGATAGCGGCCAGACGTGGGGGGCGATGCAGGTGCTGACGACAAGCGGCAGCGACAAGGAATTCATACACGTCGACCGGTCGCCGACCTCGCCGAAGCAGGACAACATCTATCTGACGTATCACAACAGCAACACGATGCAATTCGCGCGTTCCACCGACCAGGGCGCGACGTTTCAAACGCCCATCTCCTTCACTGCCGAGTCACGCGGAATCGGCAGTGACATAACGACCGATCCGGCGGGCAACATCTATTACTTCTACCCGGCTACCGGGGGACAGGGCATACGATTGCTGACGTCTACCGACGGCGGCGCCACTTTCGGTACGGGCACCCAGGTTGCCGCGCTCAATGGCCGGTTCGACTTCCCGATACCGGCAATGGAGTCTCGCGAGGCCTTTATCTACGTTTCCGCCGACGTGGACGCGAATACGGGCGATATCTACGTTGCCTGGACCGACGAGGCGGACGACAGCACTGGTAACGGGACCGGCTCCGCCGCGAATAACCACGCGTGGATCCAAGTGGCGAAGTCGACGGATCAAGGCGCCACCTGGACGATTCTGCCGCATCCGCACGACACGAGTGACACCGTGAGTAGTTCGCCCGTAGATCGCTTTCATCCGTGGTTGAAAGTTGGTGAGGACGGCGTCGTGCATATCGCCTACTACGATACGCGTAATTCGACGAACCGAACGGGTGTGGACTTCTACTACACGCGGTCCACAAATGGCGGCGGGTGCTGGGAGTCCGAGCAACGCTTCTCCACCGCAACCTCGCCAAACCTGACGGACTCGCAGGAATGGGGCGACTACAACGCGTTATCGGTGGTGATGGACACGGTCGTCCTGGGTTGGACCGATAACCGGACGGCAAACGACCCGACCAGCGGCGACGACAAGGTGGCCATGGCCGGCCGAGACGACGGAGTGTCCGGCGATTGCCCGACACCCGCACTGCCATGGCTGAGCATTCTAACCGACTGACGCAAGGACTTGCGTCGGGCTGAACATACGACAAAAACCAGGAGGACGCATATTGTGAACACCGATTCTTACGATTCCAATAACGCCGCCGCCCACGCGAGGGAACATCGCGCGGGCACGACAGGAAAATTCGGACCCATTGCAATGGGCTTACTGATACTCGCTGCCGTACAAATTGCCGGCTGCTCGTCAGCCAACGGCGATGACAGGCAAACGACCGATGGTGAGGCGCTGATGCGCGAAGCGGATGGTGACACCGCCGCCGAAACCCGCGCGCCGACGGAAGGTTGGCGTACGTGCACTGTAGTGAAGACTGGCGCCGGCTGGGGCAACGTCTACCTGCGACTGACCTGCAACGGTGTCTCTGAACGCTGGTTCATTGCACGAGGCGATCAGAAGAAGCTGATGCTCGCTACAGGCCTCACGGCAATAACGACGAGCAAGCAGGTTCAGGTATACCTCGAGCACAAGTCGAGCGGCTATCATGAAATCAGGGCCTGTTATCTCCTTAATTAGACCTGCGTCAATGACTCGGTTGGCATTGAACTAGCCACATCAGCCGTTGTCTCAAAATGATATGAGTCAACAGTTGAAGTGGCATGTAGCCACGGCAAGGGAGCGAAGCATGTACGGAGCGACGCGACGACCTTTACTCGGGTTGTCAATCGTCACGATTGTCGTTTTCGCCGCCATCTCGATGCCAGGCGCGGCAATGGCGCAGGAGTACCGGACCGGCGCGGAAAAGAGCATCCAGGATTCCGCGGAAATCTCCCAGGAGAAAGGTGCCGATCCAAGGGTCGATTACAGCTCGCTGACCAAGTACGGTGTCTGGGACGACCGGAATTACTCCGTGACGCTGGAAGACCTGTCGCTGCTTCCCGAGAACGACCAGTACCTGAGCAACGTGCCGGTCTTTTTCAAGATACAGTTGCGCAAGGAGCAGCCGGAACTCGGGGATTTTTATCCTCGATCGGCGCTGCAGGCGTTCCAGATCCAGCACGGCGGGCTGGTCGTCAACGGTCTCTTGTACACGGATGGTGTGAGCGCGGAATACGTCCCGGAAACCGCCGAAGACGAGCCATGTGACGACGAAAGATAACCTGTCCGGTGCGAATTCCTATTCAAGCGGTTTCTGGCAGCTGATACAAACCATGGCAGCGCGTTTTCCAACGATAATCGTCCAAGCGAGCGATCTTAAGGTCCGATACACCGCATATTTCATTGGGGGGAGCGCCGTTGAGCCCTCGGTGAACACGATCCCGATTGTAATATTCCTTAAATAGAAGCAATTTCCGTTCTAAATCGCGAGAACTCCAGAAAGGTACCTGATCGAGAAACTCCCGCCGGACCGTGCCGATCAGTCTTTCGACAAAAGGATGCGACAAAGGGACGTATGGCACAGTCTTCACCTCCGTCACTTCGAGAATCCGGAGATTAGCGTTCCATTGGCGAAATAGGAATAGTGGATCATTGTCGGAGCTCAAGTATCGGGGAGGTACGGATCCACTGATGATGCTATTAAACATGTGGCAGACGGTGGGTCCATCAGGCATTTCTGCATGGACAGCGAAACCGATAATTCGCCGCGTAAATTGATCCATGACGACCACTACCCAATGGGACTCGAGGATCAGCGATTCACATCGAAAAAGATCCAAGCTCCATAAACTGTCTTTACTGTGACCCAGGAAAGTGAGCCACGACGGACCGTTCGATCCAGGTTCCGGCCGGTAGTGCTTGGCTAGCACGCGCCGTACGACATCCTTCTCGATCTCTATATCGAAGACCAAGGCGATCTGATCGGCGATACGCTGGTAACCGAAGTTCGGGTTTCTGCGTTTCATCTGGACGATTGCTGAAACCAGCTCTGAAGAAGGTCCGCTGGGACCCGGCTTGCCACGATTTTTCGGTGTGAACAGCAGGCCGTACTTACGTTTCACCAATGTTCGATGGTAGTTGAGAATCGTGGAGGGCTTCAGGACAATGGCTGATCGTAAAATGCGCGTAGGACGCATGAAGATTGCGCACAGACCGACAATGGCTCGGTCTGCTGGACGAAGGTCCGGCGCTCGCGTTCGCGAGCGATTGAGGATCAGAAGCTGATGTTTTACGAGTAGCGATTCAGCGACGATGGAACGAGCGCCGCCAGGTCCGAACAAATGGGCAACCGTCACGACAGGGTGCA
>JADFIX010000314.1 GCA_022566435.1 Planctomycetota bacterium | reverse complement strand
ATGGCCAATGAATTCTGGAGTTACGATATGAAAAACTTGACTTTGCAAACCATCTTGATTCTTGCCGCGGCGACTACGGTGGCATCGGCCGGCGTTCCCGAGCCTGACGCAGTGCTCTACGGGACCATTACGCTCGGCGAAGGCATCGACCAGAGAATCGTGAGCGCCGATGGGAGCGTGCAGGTGATCGCCCGCGTCAACGGTGTTCCGTTGCCGGTCGGCACCTACACCATGGGCGACGATCCATCCGCGGGGAATCTCTACATACTTCGCATCCGCGTCGAGTCGCTCGCGGACGGCAGTGCGCAGAGCGACAACAAGGCGCTGATCGGGCAGACGGCGCGCATCTTCGTCAAGACCGGTGGAAGAGAAGAGCAATTGGCGTTCAGTTTCCCGATCTCAGAGCGCGGTATTGCCTTGGAGACTAATCTCTTTGGCGTCAACGAAGCCGTCGGCGCTCCTATTCCCGGTGGTGGTTTCTGCGGCTTCGGTCTCCTGCCGTTGCTGGTGGTGATGAGTCTGGGTCTGTTCTTCGCGAAGCATGCCCGCCGCCGCAGGATGAACGCCAGCGGATAGAAAATAAGGACGGTAAGAAAAGGTGTCAGGATTAATATGCCAGATTCATGGCACTACAGGCGATGAACACGGCAGGACCGAGAGCATTTTCGAGCCGTGCACGACGTGCGTTCACCCATCGTAACTCCGGTAGCGCGGGATGCCGGCGGGTAGCGATCGTCGATTGCAGCCCGCCCCACCGATCACCTGCAACGTTATGACCTGCGGGACCGCCTGCGCGGGGAAAAGGGCATGGGCGTGGACGCGCGCCAAAAAAATATTCCTAGAAACGAAGCCATGTGCAACTCGTACTTCAATCCCGAGGTCGGAAAAGGTGTCACCCATTAGCCTGCGGGTGCCCCATCCTGCGGGTACTCCCGCAGGGTGGGGGACAATGATGCGAAGAAGCGACGAAGCCACGGAGAGACTGAGGGCGACCGAATTCGTGCAACAGAGTAGGGCGTGCGAATAAGCACGAAGAAGAAGCCGGGTGCATGTGCGGACGTGTCTCCCACCCTTCGCTTGTGGCGAAGGATGGGGCACCCGCGCCGTCCAACGAATTCTGCAGGAGAACGCTCTTTCATAGAATCACCTCGTTCCTCCGAGGTGGGTTCGCGATTCTTCGTTTTTCGGGTGCCATAATCGTGTCCTCCACGTCTGAAGACGTGTGTCACCCATCGATGACCTGCCTTTACTAACCGGCAATCGGCGCGTTCAGCGCAGGAAAGGTTTGCCGAGCAGGCGGCGCACGGTTGCGAGTTGCCCGGCGTGGAAGGCCTCGTGTCGCACACTGTGTGACACGGCGCCACGCTTGTCCTTGTAATGCGGATGACGTGTCTTGCCGTCGGCGGCGAATGCCGGCTCGGCCAGAAAATCGTCGTCCATGCCGCGAACGGCGGCTATTGTCTTGGCCTGCACATCTTCCATGACCCCCAGCACTTGCTTTACCGGCGGATAATCGTATTCCTGACACGACTTCACCGGAACGCCGAGCGGGAAGTGCCCCTTGAACGTACTAGCAAGCACCCCGCCGCCGAGGCATCGAGTATGAATGAGCGAGTCCTGCGCCGAGGCGAGATGACCGCACAGCCACAGGGGATGCGCCAAGCCGGCCGCCGGCTGAAAGTGCCAGTCATCACCGCTCAGGTCGGCAATCAGCTTCAGAGTCCAGTCTCGCGTATCCACAAGCTGTTCGGCAAGAAGTTCCGCCTGCGTCATATGGGTCAATGACCTCCAAACGTACGCTGTGCGATCGGTCAGGATTCGACGGACAGCGTCGGTGCCGCCACTTGCAGTTGGCTTTGTATACTGATCCGACCCGCCGCATTGGCGACGACCCGCTGCACCGCCTCGCGCACGTGATCGTCCGTCTTCGTAAAGATATTTTCCGGCTGGCCCTCGTCACCGTAAATACGAATCCCCGCGTTCAGGGGAATCTCGCCAAGGAAGGGAACGCCCAACTCCTCCGCGGTCTTGCGCGCACCGCCATGATCGAACAATTCGTCGCGGTTCCCGCACTGCGGGCAGAGATAGTAGCTCATGTTCTCGATAATGCCGAGCGATGCGACGTTGAGTTGCTCGTACATTTTGATCGCCCGCCGCGCATCGGACAGTGCCACGTCCTGCGGGGTGCAGACGATGATCGAGCCGGTCATGGGAATCGACTGCGCGAGGGTCAGCGGCACATCGCCCGTGCCGGGTGGCAAATCTACGATCAGATAGTCCAGCTCGCCCCAATCGACTTGTTCCAGGAATTGCTTGATCACCCCGTGGACCATCGGGCCGCGCCAGATCATCGCTTTGTCGGGTTCGATCATGAAACCGATGCTGATGACTTTGACGCCACCGGCCGACGGCGGAATGATCATCTTTCCGTCCACCTGCGGCGTCGTGCCTTCCAGGCCGGTCATCTTCGGAATGCTCGGTCCGTACACATCCGCATCGAGAAGGCCGACCTTCGCACCGGATCGGTGAAGCCCGAATGCCAGCAGGACGGCGGCCGTGCTCTTGCCAACGCCGCCTTTTCCCGCACCCACCGCCACGATGTTCTTCACGCCGGGTAGAAGCGTAGACGGTGGACGACTGGACCGCACCTGGGCGCTCCAGGTCAGCGTAACGGTCTCAACGCCGGGTACCGCTTTTACCGCATTTTGCACGTCGCCTTGGATCTTGTCTTTGAGCGGGCACGCCGGTGTGGTGAGCTCGACATGGACATCGACAGCCGACCCGTCGATAACAATGTCCTTGATCATGTTGAGCGTCACGAGATCCTTGTGAAGCTCCGGGTCTTCCACCGTCCGAAGCCGGTCCAGTACTTGCTCACGTGTGACATCCGCCATCGTTTTTTGCTCCGTGTAGAATAGTTCGTTTCGCCATCGCGACGCTTGGCCGATGCGTCAGCGGTCGGTTGGCATGGGTCCCGATGTACATCGGGATTTGCCCGTGCTCATCCGATCGCCGGCACGGGCAAGCTATCGGCTGTCGCCACCCACTGATTCGCGTACGACGCAGCACGAGTTCGTTTCGCCATCGTGCCGATTGGCTGCCGTCTCAGCGGATCGGCAGGCCGTACGGGAATATAGCGGCGCCGACCGTGGTTTTCCAGCCGGTTCAATGGGGAACGATGAATCGTAGGGAATGCGCGGGCCGACGGTTCTCGTGACGGCGGACAACTGGTCAGCGAGCCGGGCTTCGGTTAGGCTTCAAAAGAGGATTTACGCGGAGGATGCACAAGTACGGGCCAATTCCGGCACCGAACTCGAACATCGCTGCCTGACGAGGCCATTAGAACCGTAGACCGAACGAACCGGATCGCACTGGAGTCGAAGAATGAATACCTCACAACCTGTCACGCTGCGGAAAGCGGTATTTGCAATCGCCTTGGTCCTCGGCGTGTGGCCGCTGGCAGCCCGGGCGACCGATGTCGACAAACTCCTGAAGTCGCTCGAAGAGCGCCGGGGGAAAGTCAAATCCCTTCACGCAGTGACCGAAATGGTGATTCGTCAGCCGAAAGCGGTGCGAAAAAATCGTTTCGAGTACTGGGAATTGACCAGTGGCGAGACCCGCAAAACAAAGCGAGTCGGACGTGCGGAAATCCTTGAAAAAGGGAAAGACAAGCCCCGCATCGCTGAATCGGTTTCCATCAGCGACGGTAAGTTTCAGTGGTCCGAGCTGCCAGGCACCGGTACGAAAACGATCATCAAGAGCCTCGCGACGGCGAGTCATGATTTCGGAGGCTTACATGATGCCATGCGCGGCGGAAAGGCACGAACCAGACCCGGCGAGAAACTGCTCGGTATGAAGACAGTGGTGATCGAAGTCGTCAACAGAGGCGTGGGCGCTTCCTCCAAGGCCACGTACTGGATCGCCGAACAGAACGGGATTATCCTCAAGAGTCGCGTGACCAGTTCGGACGGTAGCAGCGTCGAGATGGATACCTCCGTCTGCGAGGTCGACATCAAGATTCCCGAGAGTACCTTCGTCTTCACGGCGCCGGATGGCGCCCAGGTGATCGATACGACGACCATCGGTCGAAACGCCGGTACTGGGAACAGCCCGTAGTTGGCCAAAATTCGGAAGGCGAGCCCAAAGGAACTGGGCTTTTCTCATCCTGACCGGCAGCGTCGCGTGATTGCCGGCGACTTGCGCAATAGTGATCGGCGTGCTTGCCCGCAACGGCTGGGGCGGCGATGTGAACGGCCGGAGTGCTGTCCGCAAGTTGACTTCGGCAGTTTGTAAGAGTCGCCGTCTACGATGAATCGGACGGACATGTCGCACAAAAGCCGATCTATTAGGTGGCGCCGCGCGGGGCTATGGATGGTCGTACTGTCCGTCGGCTTGGCACTTCTCGGAATGCTCTTTGCCCTCCAGCAGATTCAGGTGTTGGAACACATCTTGCGGAGACAAACACAAAACCGAGCCCTTCAGATTGCGAATGACACACGCAACATCTTTCATCGAGAAGTCGAGAAAGCACTTCAGGCCGGAGCGAATGCCGGTCATGTGGGCAATGGGGAATTCTGGGAAAAACCGGGCGATTGGCCGGTTTGGGGCGACGCGCTTTACCGATGGAACGGGCGAGAATTGAATACCCTCGTCCGGCCAAGTGAGGATCTTCCGCGGCTTGAAGATGCCGTCACCGGTCTCCTAAAGAACAGCCCCGTGCATGACGCAGAGGGACAATGGCCTGTCATCGAGCTTCTTTACGACGAAGTGGGTCGTCGGACGGTCGTTCTGGCCTGTAGACGCTTCGACAATAAGGCGACCGGGCCCTTTATCCTGGCGATAAACGTTGATGTGGACAGGCTACGGGGGCAACTTGTCGAGCCACTGATCCTACCCGGCGACGGGCTGGAAATCGTGCGCTTCGCAGACAAGACCGGACCTTGGTTCCAGCGGATGTTCGGTCCGGCCCGGTCTTGGGTGATTCAGCCTACCCGGGCGTTTCTAGGAGAACAGCGACGCTCTTTGACCTGGCAGACGTTTATTTCAGTGAGCTTGACGCTGTTGGCCGTGGCGGTGTTACTCGCCGCGATCTGGTATCTGGTCAGACTCGCCGGGCGGGAAGTCGCCCTTGCGGAGGTCAAAGCGAATTTTGTGGCGGACGTTTCCCACGAACTGAAGACACCCCTAGCCACCATCCAGCTTTTCGCTGAGACGCTACAATCCGGGCGAGTGATTTCGGAAGAGAAACGGCAGGAGTACTATGTGATTATCACGCGCGAGACGACTCGGTTGACGAATCTCATCAACAATATCCTCGACTTTGCCAGAATTGACGCGGGTAGGAAGGAATATACGCTTGAACCGAGCGACATTCGCAAGATCGTACACGAAACATACGACTCCTATCGCCCGCAAATGGACCATTATGGATTCGACCACCATCTTGCCATGGATGACCTGCTACCGCCGGTCAACGCCGATTCCGACGCGATTGCCCAGGTCTTGCTCAACCTGATGAGCAATGCCGTAAAGTACGCCGGAGACGATCGATATCTCCGTGTCGAGGTCACCAGCGACACACGGCGCGGAACGAGGGGGGTGCTGATTTCCGTACACGACCGCGGAATCGGCATCGATCCGGCGGAACGAGAGCACCTTTTTGAAGGCTTTTATCGCGCGCGGGACCGACGAGTACGCGAAAAAAGCGGGACCGGACTGGGCCTCGCTCTTGTCAAGCAGATTGTCGATGCCCTCGGCGTGCAC
>JADFIX010000313.1 GCA_022566435.1 Planctomycetota bacterium | reverse complement strand
GAGGTTGCCTGTAACGACGACGGGTGCGGGAGCGGCGGTCCGGCATCTCTGGAAATTTACCATGACGAAGGAGACCGATTCTTAATTCGCGTCGGCGGTTGGAGCGATGCACAGGGTCGGCTTCACGGTCCCGGCGGGCGATTCAACCTGCACTTTCAGTATACTCTTTCCGGGCGAGCGACGCAGCAGATCGAATCTCCGGCGCTGGCCGCACCACCCCATGACATTCTGAAGAACCGGTACATTTCGATCGATCCGATGGGCGCGGACGGCACCAATCATGGGCGCAGGTTTTATATCCTGTTGATTCTGGCCGAATCGCTTGTCGACGGCGTGGCACCATCTAAGACGTTCTGGGCGTCGGAGCCGGATGAGAATTGTATTTCCACTGTGGTCCCGGAGCAGCCTGCGGCGGCGCGATACTGGCATGATTGTCCGACGGTGCACCTCACAGGATGTCCCATCATCCCGACGACAACATACTTGATTAGCTCCCTGAGTTGCGGCGGTGTGTCCCAGCCGACTGTGGCGAAAACGCAGGCCAAGCCCGGCGCCAAGTTTTGGGGTGACGCGGTAGGGTCGTTCGATGCCGGTGAATGGACGGCGCCTCAGGGTGTGGTGAGCTTCGAGGACGTGGTGGCGGCCATCAAGACGTTTCAGGATCCCAACGCGTTCAATGCCACACACGTGTCGGTCACCGACATTCATCCTAACCGGCCGGACCTAGGCGGAATCAGTGTTCATCCCAACAAACAGGTGAACATCGACGATGTGTTCCAGTTTGTCAGGTGTTTTCAGGGCGAGGCGTACCTCGGCGGACAACTCGAGCTGTGTACGGCTCCGTGAGCGTATCCGGCGCCGTTCCGGTTCCGGCTTGACATGGGCGTGGCGATTCTTGTACAACCCATCTGTGCAAGCGTTCGTTTCGGTGGCCATGAGTCGTTGGGGGATAAGTGTGATGACCGTGCCATGTGTTTTCGTGGGTTCAATAACGAGCTGCGGTATCCGTCGCGGTCTTAACGAGACCATAAGGCACGCTTGTTCATGCGCTTTTTAGAGGGGTGCGAAATGGCTTACCAATCAAGGACCGTGCTCATTGTCATGGCGTCGTTGCTACTGGCACCCTTACAGGCGATCGGTGCGCCTCCGAAGACACATGCCCGCGGAGTCCAGACGGCGGATGCCCGTAAGAGTCGCTACGCCGGTGATGCGGTTGACAATGCCGGGCTACGCGGGTCGGCCTGTTCGTTCGAAAGCGCGGCGAACTGTCAACAGGCGCAAACGGTCCCGGTTTATTTCTCGCCCATCGACCGTAACACGGCCTACGTGGCTGCGGACGACATCAAGTTCGGCGGCAACGAGGTGGACAACATATGCTGGTCACCCGGGTTTTTCGCTAGGCCTTGTTGTTCAACACCTTGTGTTCAAAATATCGACGATACGTGGGAAATTCGCATCTACGAAAACAACGCCGGCATTCCCGGCGCGGAAGTCGGGATGTCCACGATTACGGTTCTGAACAAGGTGGAGGGTACGGGACAAGAGACGGGCACTTGGGAATACTCCGGGCAATTGGATTCAACGATCGCCCTTCCCAACGGTGGTCTTGACGGCGACACCTACTGGTTCGAGGTTTCCGGCTTCGGCGAAAACGGCTGCGAGACGCGAGCGACGTGGTCCCGCGATGATGGAAACAATCACGCCGCGTTTTCGACCGATTCCAACCCCTTGCATACCTACTCGCCGATTCAGTTGCTTAACATCGACCTCGGATTCTGCGAGGACAGCGGCCTGGCAAATCCGGGGCCGGTCCTGGGTACGTGTTGCACGTGCCCCGCCATCTGTACGCCGAATATGACACACGACGATTGCACGGACGGGCTGCTCGGAGCCTGGATGCTTGGTGGAAGTTGCTCGCCGAACGAGTGCCCCGGTGTGCCGGCCAACGATGACTGCTCGTCGCCGTTCGTCGTCAGCGGAGTTCCCGAGTTCGAAGGTGAACTGGTCATTGCGGGTAATAACATCTGCGCCACCGACGATGGTCCAGAACTTTACTTTGAGGGTTGCACTGATTCTTTGGTGGGCGGCGGGGAAATGCATGATGACGTCTGGTATCTCTACGAGGGGCAGCCGTGCGGTATCCTGATGATTGATAGCTGCAACGATGCGGATTTCGATCAAATGATCGCGGTCTACGATGCGACAAGTGGATGCCCGGTCGATACGCTCCAGGAGATCCATTGTAACGACGATGGGTGCGGGAGCGGCGCTGGTCCGTCAGTTTTGGAGATTTTCCACGACGAAGGAGACCGATTCTTGATTCGCGTCGGCGGTTGGAGCAATCCGCAGAATGAGCTTGTCGGTTCACCCCGTGGGCGATTCAACCTGCGCTTTGTTTATACTATTGGAGGGCAACGCACGCCCTCGATTGCACCACCGCTGCCGGCCGCCCCGCCCCATGACATTATGAAGAACCGGTACATTTCGATCGATCCTCGCGGTGCGGGCGGCATCAATCACGGGCGGCGGTTCTATATCCAGGTGAGACTGACCGAAACGCTTGTCGACGGCGTGGTACCCCCTTTGACGTTCTGGGCGTCGGAGCCGGATGAGAACTGCATCTCCATCGTGGTCCCGGAGCAGCCTGCGGAGGCGCGGTACTGGCATGATTGTCCGACGCTGCACCTCACTGGATGTCCCATCATCCCGACGACGACCTACGCGATTGAAACCCTCAATTGCGGCAATTACTCCGGTCCACTCGTGGTGCAAACGCAGGCCAAGCCCGGCGCCAAGTTCTGGGGGGACGCGGTCGGGTCGTTCGAAGATGGTGAATGGACGCCGCCACAGGGTGTGGTGAGCTTCGAAGACGTGGTGGCGGCCATCAAGACGTTTCAGGATCCCAATGCGTTCAATGCCACACACGTGTCAGTGACTGACGTACATCCTAACCGACCGGACCTCGGCGGAATCAGTGTTCATCCCAACATACAGGTGAACATCGACGATGTATTCCAGTTTGTCAGGTGTTTTCAGGGCGAGGCGTACCTCGGCGGACAACTCGAACTGTGTACGTCGCCGTAAGCGAATCGGACGCCCCGCCGCTTTCGCCTTGACTTGTGCGTGGCGGTTTTCCTTTGAACAATCCGGCGCCGACTGAGTCGACCGCGACTGCCGCATTTCCGGCTACGGACAGTCGGAGGGATCCGGGAAGGGATACGCTTCAGCCCGAAACGCTTGGACAATCCGCCGGACATCCGCGAAATTATTAGCCCGGTTCGGTGTGTCGGGTTCGATGTCCAGCCAGGTCAACGGCGGTGCGCCGGGGCCGGCAACAAACGCCAGAATACCTGCCTGCACGTCGACGAAGTTGGTGACATCATCCGGACCACTCCAGGTGTCGCCGTCGAACGAACCGATGCAGTCCCCCCAGTATTTGATTCCCGGCTTGCCGATCGTGGCCAGCTCCAGGGCGTCGGTGAGAAGGAATCCGTTGAATGACGCGCGAACGCCATACGTCGCCACGAGAACGATCTCACAATCGCCGACATGCAGCGCCGCGGGCCAGTTGTCGGAGAAATACGGTGCCGGGACGACGATGGAGGTGTCGTCGCCGTCCGGCTCACCGACCCAGCCGAGAACGCCGGCGGAATCGGGAAAATAGGTGCAGTCGATCAGTTCGATCTGAAATGCTATCGGCGTGTCCGTGTTGACCGGAGTGAATGAGACATACCGATTCTTGCGCGTTTCATCGATATTCGCCGAGGGCACTTCGGGCAACGGGTCGCACTCATCGGGGACACCGTTGCCGTCGAGGTCGGTGCTCGCCCCGCTCGTGATATCGCATTCATCGACCACGCGATTCTGATTGCAATCGTTGTCCGACGGCGGGCGAAACGCCAAGGCCGCGGGCGCCGTCAGGTCCGTGCTGCCGCGAATAAATGAACGGACATATCGTCCAGAGTCCATATCGTATTCGACCACGCGGATCGTGCCGGAGTTACGAACGACGAAGACGTTGCCGTTGGGTCCGGTCGCCAATCCCCACGCACCCGTCGGTGTGACGGCGTCGTTGAATACCCCCACAAAGCTCCCCGTCGCGTCATATTCCAATATGGCGTCGGATTGGAGACTGGACACGAGCAGATTGCCGTTCGGTTTAAACAGCAGATCGCGCGGAGCGTTCAGTCCGCCGCTGCCCGGGCTCACGAGCGTTTCGAGGAATGAGCCATCGGTGCCGGAATAGACGAGTACGCTATTGGTCGAACTTGTCACGAGTAAGTCGCCTTGTGGTGAATAGGTGATCGCGTAGGGGCCGGTCAGCCCTCCGGCACCCGCCGCCACAAACGTGCCGATCGCAGCGCCCGTCACGCCGTCGTATTCGATCACACTCGCCGTAAGGTTGCCGGCCACAAGGAGGTTTCCGTTCGGGCGAAAGACCAGCCCTGTCGGGCCGTTCAGCCCGCCGCTGCCGGCGGAGACGAAATCGCTGACGGACCCCGTATCCACGTCGATTCGCACGACGCGGTCGTCGCCGAAACTGGTGGCGTAGAGTTGTCGATCCGGGCCGAATGCAAGATAGGTGGGCGACGCCAGCATACCTTGGGCCAGATTTCCAATCGCCACGCCGCTATCCGCATGGAACTCGCGCACGAAGCCACCGGTTTCGACGACGAAGATGTTGAATTGTCGCTGAAGGTCGATCCAATCGATCGAGCCGTTTCCGTCGCAGTCCTGGCAGACATCCAGCACGGTGTTTCGGTCGATGTCAAGTTGCCCGTTGGCGGCGATTTGCGCAAAGTCGGGCGTACCGTTTGCGTCGCAATCGGCTTCGCAATCGTCGGGAACAAGATTGCCGTTATCGTCCTGGGCGAGACCCAATGAGATCTGATACTCGTCCGGCGTGCCGTCAAGGTCGCAATCCGCTTCGCACTCGTCGGGGATGTCATTGCCGTCCACATCGGGCGCCCCGCCGAGAATATCGGCGTCGTCGAGCGTGCCGTTGGCGTTGCAGTCTTCACACTCGTCGGGAATGCCGTTGCCGTTGACGTCGTCGCTGTCGCTGTTTGCGATGTCATCCGCATCCGGGAGACCGTTGTCGTTGCAGTCGAACCAAAGACATGGACCGGTGCCGAGGTCGGATTCGACGAACTGCTGCACGCGCGCATGGAACCGCATTTCGATGTTCAACAGTCCGCCGGCCGTCGTGTGACAGTAACTCATGATCGTTCCGCGCGAATGGATACCTGAGCCGCACTGATCGATCGCCGGTGAATAGCCGTCGTGGGTGTGGAACGTGCCCATGTTGTGACCCATCTCGTGCCCGCAGACGACGACATCCCAATTCCCAAGGTCCGAGCCCACGACGGGGGACGGAAAACTCCCAAGCATGTATGCACTGATTCCGTAGGCGAAACCGCTACAAACACCCGACACGTAGGCCACCCCGCCATAGCCGGTATCGCGACGACCGCTGAACAGGTGGATCAAGTCGTAAGGCGATGGATCCTCCTCCGACTCCCAATAATTGGCAAAACCGGAGAGGTTGTCGGCACTGAAAGGTTCGTTGCCGAAAAACCAGACCCGTACCAGGCCGAGTTGCAGCTTGACGTCGAAATCACGCATATAGATGTCGCTCACGGCGCCGATGACTTGAACGACATAGTTTTGCGGGGCGACGGGGTTGGAAAACAACAATCCGAATTCCTGATCGGCGTCGACGGCCACGACCGCGACGCGAGGACCGCCGCGCAGCGCGCCGACCGAGCGCGCCTCGCG
>JADFIX010000312.1:1379-5782 GCA_022566435.1 Planctomycetota bacterium | reverse complement strand
GCTTTCACGTATTGGTCCGGGCAGGTGAACCGCTCCAGGTTCGGCCCCCAGCGGGTGTTCCTCAGATGCTCCCAGCACCCCTCGTCCGTTCCGAATCGCTCCCGGAACGTGCCCACGTCCATCACCGTCGGAAGCGGGCTCTTGCGGTTGTCAGCCATTTCGCGTCTCCTTGCTTGAATCGCGTAAACCCTAACATATACCGAACTTATGAACCGGAGTCAAGTAGAGAATCAGATATTCTCTATTATTCTCACCCGGGCAGAAGACCCATTGCCGGTTTAATGGCAAGGTGTTGCACGATTATCCTGACAAGGATCGTCCGGACATCCAAAGGGGTACTCCTCGGCTTTAAATGCCAGAAGAATACGCTGCACGTCGGCGAAGTTGACTAAGGTGTTAAGGATTCGCGGCTCTAGATCGACCCACGACACTGGGGGGACTCGAAACACATTTTGAAATCCGAAGATGGCGGCTTGGGCGTCGACAATGTTGGTCACGCCGTTTGGTGGCAACCAATCGCCCAGCTCCTCGCTGTAAAATGCACCCACTACGTCGCCCCAGAATTTGCCGCCCTCCGGCAACACGCTCGTTTCAACATCCTGTGCCACAGAGAACGAGACGGGGTCCGCGGGGTTGCAGCCGATAGGCATGACAGCGACCAAGTAAGTCGACAGGGGAATGATGTCACAGGCACCGACATCAATCACACCGACGTCACCCCAATCCCGAAAGTGCGGTGCGGGGCCGAGTGGGAATATGGAAGGATTGTTAACACTTACATTCGCCTGCACCCATGATCGCCGACCAGTATCCGCGTTGGTGACGCGTATGGCCGTGAGTGCGCCCGCGTTGCCTGGGTCGAACGAAATGTAGCGGTTCTTGCGCACGATCTCCGGTTCATCGAGCGGCATATCCGACGTCGGGCACGTGCCGGTCGTTTTTTCCAATGTACTGTTTTTGCTAAGCGTGACGGTGGCCCCGGCCCCCGGGAGTACGAGAGTCTCGTAGAATAGATTGGTCTCGTCTATCCTGACACTCGATCCACTCCCCAGCGTCAGCGTTCTCACATAAAGCGCCTCATCGCCGGGCTCCGTACCGACGACGTTTTTTTCCTTGTTTTGAAAGACGACACTTGAATTCTGGCTGATCTCAAGCGAACCCAGCGCGAAGTTGAACTGCGCGGTCATTAGATCGTCGACGATCATGGGGCCTAAATTTTCGCCGGCTACCTCGAAAGTTTGCTCGCCGACACCACGGTTTGCGGCGGAGCCGCCATCCATGAGCAGGCCGCCATTCGAACTCTTGAAGCACGCGGCGTTCTGACCGGCCACCAAGAAGTTGCCTTGAATGGTAATCGGGTTCGTTGAATCGTTCAGAAAATCGGCCTCGCCAGGAATTACAGCAATGGGAGGATCATCTTCATTCTCCACTTTCACCTTCTCCCCGCCGATCGACAGGTTTCCTCCGATTGACACGTTGGAGTCTCCCTGGATATGCCAAACCGGAGGCGTGCATCCGCCGCGAACCGGTGGCGTACACCCGCCGCGAGCCGTCGTCGTGCACCCCTTAATAACGACCTTGTCCGCAATGTTGAGAACCATATTCTGTGTGAGCGTCATTTCACTGATTCCGCCGCCGCCAGGCTCGTCCGCGATAACATTCAGCTCATCTCCGATCAAAGTTGCGGCTCCGCCTCCGCCCGACGTTGGATCGGCTGCATAGACACCGCCGGTTTGGACCGTAATCTCGCCGAAATCACTCGTGCCGTCGTTCACTTCGTAAAGGGCGCCGTTTTGAATAATGAGGGGAGGCTTATCCGCGGTGCCTCGAGAGCCCGATCGCCGCGGTATCGCTGGGCCTATGGATCGACCCGGCCCAAGTCTTACCGTGCCTTCCACCACCAACCCGCCGGGCTGCGCGAGCGTCAGGTTACCGACACACGTCGGGCTCGCCAGATCGAGAAGGGAGTTTCTCAATACCTGCGTCGTGTCGATTTCGATGTCGACATCCAGACAGACGACGTCGTCGTCGTTCACGTCCGCGAGTGTCACATCGAACGTCTCGGCGCCATTGTCAGGAACAACGCCCCCCGCCCAGTTTGCGGAGTCGCTCCAGTCGCCGCCGCCGGCGTCCCAATCCACGCATTCGTCAAGCGAAACGCCGTTGGCAAGGTCTTCGGCGTCGGCCACGGAGTTGAGATTACAGTCGGGTCCGACATCAAGAATGATGCTGTTGGCCCCATAGGTAATCCCAAAGGCCAGTCCGCCCGCGATGACCGGACGGTTCACTGTGGCGAATTGGCCCACAGCCGAGCTGTAGGTCATGATCTCGAAGCAGTCGCCCTCGTTCAGTTGGTATCCCTGGCTAAGAAAAACGTTGAGTGTGCCATCGAGCGTGGCACTGCCGGTGACCGCCAATCGGTCAAGCTCGACCGAACCGACGATCTCGATCGTGAGGCTACCCGCCGAAGATTGATCGTAATCGCCGTTGATGGTGAGCGTACCGATCGCCAGCCCCGGGGTGACATGGCCGCTATTGTTCACGTTGGCCTGTAGCATCCCGTTGCCGGCGACGATACCGCTCGCGCCGATCGTCATAGGACTGGCGAACACCTGTGCGCTGTCGGATACGGTGAGATACCCCGTGCCGTCACCGCCGACGGTGAGGAGTCCGGTGGTTGTCAACTGTGACCCGAGACCTGTGATCGACACCGACCCCGAGGCACCCGCGAGTTCGCCGATGATTCCTGCGTCGCTGCTGACGGTCCCGCCTGAATGTACGGTCATCGCACCGGAGCCCCGGCGGCCAACCACCAAGTCGCCGTCCACCGTTACCGACGCGCCCGCCACGTCAAGGTCACTCGATGATTGCGAACTATCGGCCACAACTATCTGAGCGCCCACATCCACGATTCCCGTTGCTTCGATCTGGAGCGATGCGTCGCCACCGCCGCCTATCGTGAGTGAGTTGGCGACATTCAGGGTGCCGCCTCGAATCGTCATCACACTCGAATCGCCGGCCACCTTCCCCAACTGCGCGTCATCCATCGAGTAGACCACGCCGTCCAAATTGAACGTAAGGACCTCGTCGCCGAGCAAAAGTTTCTCGGTATTCACCGCCTGGGTGAAAGTGACGGTGTATCCCGATGTAGAGAGGTCGAAGACGGCAGTCTTGGACGGCCCGGGAATGCCGCCGGTCCAGTTCGTCGGATTGGAGAACAGTCCGCCGCCCGGCGCATTCCAACTGATGAAGTCAATTCCGCCCGACAAGGAGATCAGTGCCGGAATCGTCTCGATGGGTGTGATTGGTGCCCCCCCCGCATCGGTCATGAAAGTTACTTCTGGGCTGTCCAGAAAATCGATCGTGTAGGTTCCTCTGGCACCGGACGGCACCTCGATGATCAGTGTGCCGCCGTCGTACGTGCCTCCCCCATCTGCTTGGGAGCCCGCTAGTAGTGCCGACCCCCAAGAGTAGTTGAGTGACGACACCACCAGCGCTGGTAAGTCAGACAGGCCGGCGAAGACCCAGGCGGAGTTACTCAAGCACAATTCTCCCTCGGGACAATCCCCGGCGGATACACACTCTGAGCCGTTCGGGTTGATCAACTGATTGACGGTGCAACGCATGTTCCCTTGGAACGCACCGTCAAGTGGCGTAAGCGGCCACCCGAGTGGATTCAGTGGGTCACCGGTGCCGCTCGTGTATCCGTCGGAATCTACGGTCGCCTGATAGGCGGCGAGTTCCGGTGCGAAAAGTGTGCCGCCCCATCCCGAGAGTTGGAGATCGAGAGTCACGGTCTGACCGCCGCTCGGCAGGGTGATCTCGTTGCCAACAATCGTGCCCGGTCCGGAGGAGGCGACCGGGACCCACTCGAACAGGGCGCAAGGCACCCCACCGGGGCAAAGGCGAGGAGGTGGGGGGATGCCGTTGGGACACTGCGTCAGATCGGGTATATTTGGGGGGTTGCCGGGATCGGCAACTTGCCCGTACGTTTTTCCCTGGAAGCCCGCGATTATGATCAATACGTCATTGAAATTGACGTTCAAATTTATCTGGTCGCCATTCAGGGCCGGATGTATGTCGGTCACCGACAGATGCGTCGCGTTTAATCCGTTGGGATTATTGAGCGTCTTGATCGCCGCAACCGCATCGTCGAGATTCACCGTGCCGTTCGGCGGCGTCCATACGTTCGGTGGATTCCCGTTTGGCCCGGTAAACGAGCCCACACAGTCGCCGAACCACCCGAAACTCGGTATGGCCTGGGTTTCAAGCAACACTTCTGCTGACAATGCTCCTTCAACCTCGGCCTGGATGGAATAAGTCGTCGTGGGAATGATGGGACACCCGGTCAAGTGCAGGGTCGGACATGCAGACCAATTCGGCTCCGTCGCTGGTTTCACCGA
>JADFIX010000312.1:0-1369 GCA_022566435.1 Planctomycetota bacterium | reverse complement strand
GCTGGTGAAGGCGGTTGCCCGGTAATTGGCGCCGTCGCCCACCATGGTCCGAAAACGATTAGGTCGGGGACCAGCGTGCTACTCACCGCCACTCTGATGTGATGGCTGGGCGGGTTGAATTCCGGCCCCTCACCACGCGGGTCGATGGAGATGTAGCGGTTCTTCAGGATGTCGTGCGGCTCCGCCGCTCGAATCGGCGGGAAGACCGCGGGACACACCCCATTCGTGAGCGACCAACGTAGGGAAAAGGTTCCACGCGGATCGCCGTTGAAGCCGCCGGGCACTTCGTCGTTCCAGCCACCCACACGGATCAGGTACTCGCTACCTTCAGCGACTCTCAAGGTCACCTTCGACGCGCCACCCGAAATCGCGCAGTCGTCGTCGCTGCAGGCAAACTCGTCGGCATCGGTCAGCGGGCAGCCGCCGGATGCACCGTACACCGCGATCATCTGGTCAAAGTCGACGTCGTTGCAGCTCTCAATCGTTAGATCGGCGCACTCGGTGGCGGTGTAAGCGTACCAGACGTCGTTGTGAAGATCCGCACCGTCGATTAGCGAACCCGAACATCCCGCAAGCGGATCAGCCGAGAGGCCGGGACCATCGTCGCCGGCACAGATATTCTCCCCGACGACGGTGACGAACGCACTACCGTCCGAAGTGGCCGGGACACCGACAACAACCTCTGCGGATTCGCAATCGTCGTTCGCCGGCGGACCGGAGCACGGCGTTTCCGCGCAGGTCGCACAAGCCAACCAGACGCCGCGGATGAGAGAACATTCGCGCTGCGTGAAGGCCTCCTGGCAATTCGCCGGACAGGTGCAGCAAGAGCCGAGCACGTCTCCCGGATTCACAATGCCGGAGTTCTCGCAGAATCCGACGTCCACGTCACCGATGCCGGGGAAGGCATAGTCACGTTCCGACGGACCAGCCAAATTAGTTAGCGACGTGACATGGTGCTCGTTGCCGTGATCGCGCGACCAAGTCGCATGACACGAGCAGCCGGCCTCGCCTCTGCCGGAAACCTCGAACCAGTAGGTATCGCCGGCAAGACCGCCGTTCGGCAACACGATCGGCGTATCCAGCGTTCCCGCGTAGTGCCAGGTGGCCGTGGCTTGACCGGTGCCCTCGATCTTGTTGAGCACTGTGATGGTCGAGAAACCTATCTGATTAGCTGGAATTGCATCGCAAGCCGGGTCCGTATCGTAGATCCGAATCTCCCAGGTCGTGTCGATGTTCATGACACACGCCGCGCCGCTGAACGGCGAGACATAGAATCCACTGTTCCAGCAGATCTCGTCCACGGTGGAGCCGGCGAACTTGACGTCGTCCGCGAGCACCTGTCCTTCATCGCCGGTTCCGTTCTCCGGCT
>JADFIX010000311.1 GCA_022566435.1 Planctomycetota bacterium | reverse complement strand
CGATCTGAAAGGCGTCGCCGGCCACGATGTACGCCTTGCATCTGCACACCGCTGCTTCGAACTGCTCGCGCGTGAAGGTGCTCTCGCATTTCACATCGCCGGGTTTCGCGGGGACCAGCGGTCTGATCGGGTCGGTTCGGATTTCACCCAATTGATTCGCGACGACGCGGATACGCTCGCAGGCGACTTCGTAGGCCTTGTCCGTATCGCCGCCGGGCTCGACATGGGCGTGGACCACAACGTGAACGAGCTTACTGACGTGATCGAAAATCACCATCTGATCGTAAATGCCGAACTGCATATCGGGCAAACCACGATCGTCCTGCGGCGGAGAAGGAAGATTCTCGTAGAGCCGAACGATATCGTAGGCCGCGTAGCCCACGGCACCGCCCAGAAACCGCGGTAGCCGCGGCGGATGGGCCGCCTTGAAACCGGCCAGTAGTGTTTCGAGCTCTTTGAGCGGGTCTTCGGTGGTGTACGTCTTTGTACCCTCGGCGGTGGTCTTGGTGACGGTGTTGCCGCGGGTTTCGATCAGGGCGACGGGGTCCGCCCCGAGAAAGGAATACCGCGCAATTTTTTCTCCCCCGACCACGCTTTCCAAGAGAAAGGCGTGCCGGGCCTTGGAAGCGACCCGATCGAACGCCGAAACCGGCGTCAATTGGTCGCTCAGAAGGCTGGTGTAGACCGGTATCGCATTGGCACGTCCGCATAATTCCTGAAAGGTCTTGGTATCTGGCTCAAAGTGAAGCATGACCGGATGTTATAGAGACGGGTGGGGCGGGTCAACGCGGCCGTCCCGGATGGGAGGCTCGGTGCGATTTCGGCATTTCGAAACCGAAGCGTATGATGGGATTCCGACGATCGACCTTGAAAAACGATGCTCGGCTTCGTCCGGGGGGTTGGGAGACGTCGGTCGGAATACGCGCCGCAGCGTTGGGAACGGATCGGAGACGCATCTCGGGCCGAAATTCGACACGATGGACGCCGGAGTTCTTCGCCTCTCGCACTTGATCGGGTTCCGGATCGAGGGCGGATGCCGGGCCGGCTGAGGCGATTACGCGCGCTGGGATTTTTCGGGCGACCCGTCTCAAGGAACGCCGGCTGGGGCGCGGTGAATCGGACGGGGCACGTAATAATACAGAGTCGTCAGCTTGATTGACGATGAATACGGAGATCCATATGATTGACTGTAGTCTCTGGGCTTCTTGCAAGGGGAATAGGCCCGATGAGTTTGGTTTGCGATAATTGTCAAGAAGCAAAAGCAACGGTGCATATCACCGATACCATCCCAGAAAAACGGGAGCGCCATCTGTGCAAACAATGCGCGGAGCGCGAAGGCGTGCTCATCAAGCAGACTCATCAAACGACGGCCGACATCCTCCAGGAATTCATCAAGCACAAGGCGGGCGTGGGAGAGATGGACGACAAGTCCTGCCCGCAGTGCGGCATGACGTTTCGTGAGTTTCGCATGAAGGGGCAGCTCGGGTGCCCTCACGACTACGAAGCCTTCCGGTCCTTCCTGCTACCGCTTATCGAGCGGGCCCACAACGGCGGTTCGCACCACGTTGGAAAAGTGCCGGGCAGCGCGGGGTCCGATGCGAAACATCGTACCGAATTGACCCGACTCAGGCGCGAACTGGACGAGGCGGTCCGGAACGAGCAATACGAGGACGCCGCCCGAATTCGCGACCGGATGCATATTCTCGAAACGGAAGTATCGGAAACGTCATGACTCTAAGTGAACTGACCCATTCGACGGGAGAATGGCTGCGCGGTGTCGGGTCCTACAGCGACGTCGTGATTTCATCCCGTATCCGTCTCGCGAGAAATCTCGCCTCGATGCCGTTTCTTTCCACCGCCACGGTGGAGGAACGAACGAACATATATCAAACGCTCGCCAAAGCCATCGGCGAAGTCTCGAACGGCAGCAACGCGTTGCTCATCGACATCGAGAACGCCGAGGCGATCGATCGCCACCTACTTGTCGAACGGCACCTGATCAGCCGCCAACACGCCGTCGCCGAGGGAAGTCGCGGCGTCAGTATTTCGCCGACCGAAACGCTCGCCCTGATGATCAACGAAGAGGATCACCTGCGCATCCAAGCGCTTCGTAGCGGCTTGCAGCTCGAGGATGCCTGGTCGGAAGTCAACGAGGTGGACGACAAGATCGGCAAGAATCTGACCTATGCGTTCGATCAGCAATTCGGTTTTCTCACCGTGTGCCCGACGAATGTCGGTACCGGCATTCGCGTGTCGGTCATGGTTCATCTTCCGGCGTTGAAACTCACGAAGGAAATCGAACGCGTCGACCGGGCCGCACGGGACATGCGGTTGGCGGTGCGCGGCATGTATGGCGAAGGAACCGAAGCGGTCGGCGATCTCTATCAGATTTCAAATCAAACGACGCTTGGCCGCCACGAAGAGGAAATCATCGACGATTTCTCAGGGAAAATCATCCCGAGAATCGCCGAATACGAATTGACCGCTCGTGATTCGCTGGCCAAACACCGCGGCGCCCAGGTCGACGACAAGATTTGGCGCGCTTACGGTGCGCTTGCCAATGCCCGTTGTATCAGCAGCGAGGAAACGCTGAACCTGCTCTCAGCGATCCGCATGGGCATTCACATGGGCCGCCTCGATTTGATCGACATTCCCAAACTCAACGAGATTTTCCTCTTCACCCAACCCGCTCACATGCAAAAGCGCCACGGCGCCCCGCTCACCGGCGAGGAGCGGGCCGTCAAACGCGCCGACTACATTCGCAAACAGATGGTCGCCTGATCCGTCTCGTCCGGCAGGCTCTACGTCGAAGCCACGACGGGGTACCCCTACAAGTCCGCGCGCGCCACGCGTAGGGATATGTCGATCAAAGAGTGGGCGGATTCGATTGACCTACAAACCAGCAAGTAGCTCCGATACTTGAAGGCCCAGCGAGTTGCTGATACGGGCCAGCGCCCAAATGGATGCCGCGTTTTTTCCAAGCTCCACCTGCGAAAGCTGCGACGTCGTCAGATCGGTTCGATCGGAGAGCTGACGCAACGTCAGATTCTGGCTCAATCGGTGGCTACGGATGCGCTGTCCGATGAGGCGGTTGAGTTCCGTTTCGTCCGTATAGATGATCCCCATGCGTTGACAGGCGCGATCCACGGCGGCGACCAACTCCTCTTGCTTGAAGGGCTTGGCGATGTAATCGCAGGTCCCGCGGCGCATCGTTTCGGTGGCACTGTCTAAGTCGGGGTACGCCGTCATGACGATGCAACTGGTGCGCTCGTCGATACGCTTGAGGCGCTCCACGACCTCCACACCGTCCATGGACGGCATTCGAAGATCAATCAAGGCGACTTGAAACGATTCCTGACTTGCCGCGTCGACCGCCTCGTCCGGGTTGGTAAACGTTCGGGGGTTGTACCCATGGTCTTCCAGAAGAAGCCCGACCGTCTTGCAAATCGACGGGTCGTCGTCTATGACCAGCACCTTGATGTGATGTCGAACTGCCATCTCTTGGTTCCTTTTTTGATCGCCCAGCGAACGTCGACTCCGCCGATTGTCGCTTAGGGAAAGTCGAGCCACCCGGCCACTCGTAAAGTACGAAGTATCGTACGTCGAAAGCGGGAAGCGCGTACCCAATGAACAGACGAAAAACTGCGTCGGCCGGAGCATCAAAAGCTGTACCGCTCCTTTTTATGCCTTAGGCGTTCGCGTCCTTTTTTATAGGACGGTAACCAGCCTCGAATGGGCGGACGCCGCAGATCCGAAAGCGCCAGATTTCCGCCAAGGGTCGCTTTCTTCTTTCGACCGACGCGGGATATTAGTGCACTACTGGACCGAATTCAAGCGAAAGACGAAACATCCGGAATCGTGCCGCTTCGCCGGTCGACTTTGCCTTGCTAATACCAATGTTTCAGTTGGCAATCCCAATATTCCACTGTCAGCTAAATCTATGGTCGCCAAGCACGCAGGAACCGTGAACTCGCGATAGGGTAACCACATCTTCGATTCCGCCGCCGTCACAGCGCTCGCCGGATTTTTGTCGGCGCATCGGACTACTTGGTTTCTAAATCGTCCAGCGAGACGGAAAGGCGATCCAACGAGTCCGGTGATAACAGGAAGACACCAGACACGCTGCTCGCGGCGGCGTACCGACGTTTTCGGGAATCAGCCTCACACGATTGGCGGGATACAGACAAACTCACGGATGTGCCGTCTTCCATTTCAACGGTCGCGACCAAGAAGGGGTCGGCCAACCCGTAGCCCGCCTGATCTTCGGCCGAGTGGACCACAAACCGCTCGGTCTTGATGTCGTGGAGTTGCAGAAGCAAGTTCGTGACTTTTTCCTGATCGAGCGGAAGATCAGGTTCCGCCTGATAGCGCCACTTTGCATCGTCGCGTTGGAACACATGCGAGTCACTTCCCTGCGTGATCGTGAAGCTGCGGACGGTCTCATCGTCAAAGGCGATCACTCCACCGACACGGTACTCCGCCGCCAGCCGGTCGTAGAAAGGTGGCGCAAGTTCGTAGACGATTCCAGTGCCTTCGAGCCGTGCAAAGATCTTTCCGTCGTGCTCGGTGACGTCAAGCTGAAGTGACTCGAGCGCAGGCGCTTCCTGTGCGGTGGGGGACTCGACGGGGACATACGTCAGCGTCACGGTTGCCTTCGGCGCATGGAGCCCGAATGACGAATCCGTGTCACCCGACCCCACAACCGCCGCCGCCTGAAGATTGGCCAGTGAATCGACCAGTTTCCGGACATCGTCCTGCCGTGCCGGCGCCTCGACGGGGGCGGTCATCAACCACTCGTCCTCGCGTCTCTCGAGCGTGATGTCGGTCCGCCCCTCTGAGAGGGCGTTGTTCACCTGTATCTGAATGGTCTGCACACGGTCGGATGGAATGTTGATGACGGTTCGATCCCGAAACGTAAGGGGAGATCGGATGAGAGACTCCGCTTCCGACGCCCGCACTTTCGCGACCGATGCGACCTGGTTTCGACGAACGAAGATCAGGCGTTTCGTCCGAGCATCCGTGTAACCGCCAATCGCGATGCGTTCCACATCCTCGACGCCGGGAATCGTCAGCCGAATGTCCGCCTTGGGCGCCTCCAGGCCGAATTTCTCCAGGTCCTCGATCTCGCCGTTGACGAAAGCCACGGCCTCCAGCCCGGACAGCTTTTCGAGCCAGCCCGACACTTGCGACGAGTCCGCCGACATATCTCCTTCGTCGAAGACCCACTGACCGTCGCGTTTGACGAGGGACGTTCGTCCCTCCGCGGTGGTCATATCGATCTTCGATGCGGACTTCAGGTTGGTTGTGGCAATACGCATTTCACGCCATTGAGACATGTCCGGACGGAACTTGTCGGCGACGGTTTTCATGATCGTGCCGACGACTGCCTGATCGCCGATGCTTACATAAGTCTTGGTATCCTCCCCAATCGGCGATCGGTCGGACAAGTGGATTTCATAAACCTCCGTCCGGACTTCGGTCTTCTTAACGGTTTCGGCGGCGTCCGTTTCGTCTGACTCCGACTCGGCGTTTTCGGCGGGCTCCTCTTCCACTTCGACTTCCTCGGTGACGGTGACGCGAACGGACAGGGTCGCCGGGGCCAAACCGTAAGCGGACAGCCGATCGGGGCGGTCTTCCACCCACGCCGACACCCGGAGGTTTTTCATACTGGTGAGCATCTCAGCGACCTTGGATGTCGCCCTGGCCGACTTCGACGATCTGGACGTTCCGCCGCTGCCGTCCAAGCGCAAGGCGGACGCCCAATGTGGATTCGCATCGTTGCAG
>JADFIX010000310.1:2806-5795 GCA_022566435.1 Planctomycetota bacterium | reverse complement strand
GCGAAAAGGTCTCCCGCACCGAGTTCGAAAACATCCAACTAAAACGGGCTGACTTTCACGGCGACTGGAACTACGCGATCCAGCCCCGTTGATTTGTAACTCTTGTTCTTACGCGGCTCCTAACGAAGCAACCGCGCTGTGATGACGTCGGGCAGGTCGGGGTCCTTGCGGCGGGTGGCCGATGTGGGATGGAATTCGATCATCCACTCGTTGTCACCGAGAGCACGCCGACGTTTGACATAACCGGCCTGCTGATCGGAGAGCCGGATGAGGAAATGCGCTCCGCGCAGGGGAATACGGCAGATGGCCGCATAGGGAAAAAAAGCCGCGATCCATCAGGACCAAGTCGTTACGCCGAAAGTATCGCATGAGGTGTTTGAGGGCGTGGTGTTCGGTGAAGGGTTTGCCCATGAGTTTGAAGGCGAAGCAAAACCCAGTGAAGACAGAGCAACAAGATACGAGTTTGGCTTTGGGGCGACGCCCTTCGGTCTTCCCGTTACGGGGCCTTCCGAAAAAGCGGGCGATCTGCGGTGCGTTGGGCAGGTCGACATCGGCGCCGTCGATCGCCAGGAGCCGGAAGATTCCCTTCCAAAGGAGGGAAGGGGCGAACCTGGCTTCGAAGCGACCCACAAGATGTTCCCAGAGCTTGCGCCAGAATCCGAGAGTGAGTTGTTTTCTGGCCTGGCAGAATGCCTCCTCGCTGACACAGCGTTCGTGCAGCCATGGGCAAGCGACGCGCAGCAGTCCCCAGGTTCGACAGAGTCCTTGGGTCATGGAGGTTGTCTGCAGTCCCACGTACATCATCAGCCAGGCGACAACTTCGGGAATGAGCGGGCGCTCCCGTCGGGGCGCACAATGGGCCTGGTGTGCAGCTTCCTTGAATACTTCCGGCGGAAGGATGCCGCGAAACGGCGCCAGACCGAACTTCTGGAAAACGGCTAAGGCGATTCGCCGATGGGAACCGATAGCTGACATGACAAAGCCTCCATGCATAGATCCGATGATCGGCGGTCATCCATGACCGCGCTCGACAAGCGAATCATCGGCTGCGGGAGGCTTTTTTCGTTGATTACGTTAGCTTAGGGCCATTGGGCTCCGCCCGACATTGGTAGACCCGTCGGGCAAAGCCCGACCTACGTTTGTTGGGACGAGTGACCCACGTTGTTCCAACGCGGGGTCTCGATTCGACTACGCGAGCAGGTCAATCATAACATTGACTCTCGGACGGAAAGCAATCCCTTCCCTGGCTTTGAGAACCCGTAGCAGACGACGGGTTGGAAAGCGCGCGACACGGAGATCATCGACACCGATTGTTGGGATCATTCAGGCCTATCTCAAGAATGGGAACGAGAACAAGACGCAAATATACTCTTACGGATCGGATGGCGTGTACGCGGACGCCGTGGTAGGCTATAATCGCGATTTGTTGTTGCGAATGCGTTAGGCTGACGCCGGCTAACCGAAAGGACCGCCCCATGCTTCGCATAATAACATTCTCCCTGATCCTGCTCCTCCCCCTCGCTGCTCGCGGCGAAGATACCGCCACGCTAATCTCGCAGGCGTCCACGGCATACGAAGTCAAAGACTATGCCCGCTCGGCAATGCTCTACGAAGTGGCAATCATGGCCGGGGCATCCCCGCGCGTGCCGTCCTACAACGCGGCCTGTTGCTATGCGCTCCTCGAAAAAGCGGACGAAGCGTTCACTTGGCTCGGTCAATCGCTCGACGCCGGCTGGCGCGACGTCGCACAGCTGCGCAACGATACCGATTTCCAATCCCTACACGCCGACCCGCGCTGGGAAGCGGTCGTCAAACGCTGCGAAGAAGTAGAAGCCGCATTTGCGAAATCTCCCAAAGAACCGGTCCTGCGAGACGAGCTGCTCGAACGCATGAAGGAGGACCAGCGCATCCGATTCGAACCCGACCCCAACATGAGCGAGTGGAGGAAAATCGACAAAGACAACACCGCGTACATGAAAAAAGTGATCGACAAACACGGCTGGCCGGGAAAGAGCCTCGTCGGTGCCGACGGGGCAATGGCCGCCTTCCTTCTCGTTCAACACGCTTCGCCCGACACCGCATTCCAAGAACGATGCCTGCCGTTGCTCCGCAAAGCCGTGGAGCAAGGCGAAGCGCGGGCACCCGACATGGCCTTACTGACCGATCGCGTTCTCGTTCACGCCGGCAAGTCGCAGCGTTATGGATCACAGTTCCATACCGTCGACGGCCAACTTGTCCCCTTCCCCATCGAGGACGAAGCCAACGTCGACGCCCTCCGAAAAGAAGTCGGCCTGAGGCCGCTGGCGGAATATGCAAAGCAACTGCGGGCCATGCAGCAACAATAACCTCGATTCCAGCGAAAGCGCGAACGTACGTTCCCGTGATTGACGATGCTGTCACTTGCGTCAGCCGCCCCTGTGTCGCCCGTCTCACACAACGTCCAACAGCCGTCGACCGTCGCCATGGCGGCATCCATCGGGGCCTCGACGAAGAATGTCAAAGAGCCCTGCTACAGCGTAGCGGGATCGCCGATCGGGCACGGCTGACGCGGGTCCACCAAACCGCTGGAATTCTGAATCGGATCGCCCTTTGGATAGAGCGAGGCCACGGTTCTCGTCGGGACAGCCCGCACAGAAATCCGCGTGCAAGAACGATGAGTCGGACTATGGAACGAAGTTAACGCCCACCCTTGCGGCTAATCTTGGGTAACGTGTTGATAAAGGGGCCGAACAAGTCGTCCAGATTCAGCCAGCCGTCGCCGTTTCGATCGCCGGCCGCCAAATGGGCAAGACCTAGTTGCCGGAGTTCCGTGATGGAAATATTGGTGACCGCAGAATCGAGCGCTGACGGGCCGGAGGGATCCGTGCAGCAGGTTTCCTTGTCGGCCGTGAGCATATTGAGCGTCACGAACAATTCGTCCTGGCTATCGACAATGCCGTCGCCGTTGATATCCGCCGTACAAATCAAGTCGCACTTGGGGAACATTGCC
>JADFIX010000310.1:0-2796 GCA_022566435.1 Planctomycetota bacterium | reverse complement strand
ACTTCGGTCACAGCTCGTACCTGCGCCCAAAGTTTCGCCCATATGGGCGCGCACGTAACCCAGGTCGAGAACGTCGATGACGCGATTGCCGTCCAGATTGCCGCCCACAAGCCAGTTGCCACCGAGCGACGGATCGCCCTGGAATCGCACAAGCCAGTGGTCGCCGTCGATCTGGGTCTCGGCGACGGAGCGAAGCGAATGAAGCGGGTCGCGGGCCGTGACGCAGATGTACTTGTTGGCGGCGACTTTGAAAAAGACCTGCTTCGCGGTGCCCGGCAAGTCGTACGGCAGGCCGAAGTTTATGTCCTCTCTGATAATCTCCGATTCCTCGACGCAGTTGGCGAAGAATTCGAACTCGATACATCGGTGCAAAGGACCGGGTGTCACCGTGGGGGCAAACTGTAGCTCCGAGACGACCGTATTCGCCGAGCTTACACTGACCACCCAGGAACAAATGGTCTCGCCCCCACACGATTCGTCTGTCCCCATGCACTCGATCGTAGAATGACCTGACGGAAACAGGCCGCCGTTGGGAATCAGATGCTCGATGGGTACACCGTCCGGACGCTGCGCGGTACAGCTTACGGCAACCGGGCCTTCGCAAACCGGTTCCACCTGAACATTGTCCCATGTGACGGTAGCGGCCAGTCGGCCCGGTTCGGCGTTTACGGACACGGAATCAGGACAGATAAGCACGGGGCCGCCACTACTGGTCGAAAGAAGCTCGCTGCAACAGAATTCCACGTCCACCCGCTTGCCGAATAGCATCATGAACGTGTTAAATGGATTCTTATCCATGAAACAGAAATCCGTACTCATGCACGGCGCCAGGACGCGGAACTTGAAAGTGGCGACAACGACCGGGCCTGTCACGCTCGGCTCGGCCGGAGTAGGTATGACAGGTACGATCGCATAAAACACCTGCCCGGGCTGAACCAGTTCCGGCGTGCCGGCGAGTGCGACGAAAACCTCGTGGGCCGGTTGGGCATCGATGAATTCCACGACCGACGGATCATACGTGACCAGGAACTGACCGCCGTTTACCGGCGGACTATGACCGAGTACGGCATGAACGAGCACTTCCTCGCCGACTTCGAAACATCCATTACCGTCGTTCGATTCGACGTCGATTTCCAGGCAAAGCGTCGGCAAGCAGATGCACAAACCGGTGACCGGATTGCAGGCCCCCTCAGGGCAGTCTTCGTTCGTCTCGCATACTGTTTCCGACAGGTCGCAGCAATCCGGAATCGTAGTGCTTTCGCAAATACCATTCACGCAGACATCATCGGTACAGAAGTTGCCGTCGTCGCACGCCGCCGGCTCACAAACATGACTTACGATTTCTATAAGGGCGTCCGCCAGGTCGGTATGGGGGTCTTGCGACGCGAACGCCATTCCGCCCGTACCCGTCGCGAGGGCCGATGCGAGTGTGAGAACGCATACGCTGGAGCTTGTCCCCGAGATCGGTGAAACAATCACATCGTTGGCGTTGGCCACCGTAATGGCGTTGGTGATCGAATCGCGGTCGTTCCCGGGATCGACGCATCCGTCGGGGAAGGAGCCGTCGCACGGACCCTCGTCACTTATCGGTACGATCATTTTTACGACCGCGTCGCCCCAGGGAAACCGTTCAGCGACAACGGCGGTCGCGGGGCCCCACGACTCGTGAGCTGAAAACGTATCCGGGAACGAACAGGACGCCGCATCGCCGGGGACCTCTCCACCCAGCATCGTGACCACGTCGCTGTTCAGGCAGTCGAACCCTTCGTCGGGGGTCTCGGTGATACCGAGAAAGTGTGGCGTGATCAGCATGCCGCCCGCCGCCAAATCCAGCACGATTTGATTAATGTTCTCGCATATCGCCGTGGCCTCGTCCACCATGGAGCCGGAAGTATCCATGAGAAATACAATTTCGACCGGTGGGCATGTCGGCGGACCGAAGCAAGGCAGGCAGTCCGGACGTTCGACGAACTCACAAATACCCTCGGCACAGGTGCCTTGCAGGCAGGCATTGCTGTCCACACAGTCGGCGTCGGTCGTACAACTCGTCCCGAGGTTTACCGATTTCGAGTGTAGCGTTCTGCGAGCGCTACGCGTGGCCGCGACTGCGCTACTTTGGGCAAACACTCCCGCCAGTAGACATAGCGAGACGGTGTACCGCGCGCGCGCGAGACCGGTGCGATGTTTGCCCATGTGCGGCTCTTTCTTCCATCGAGTCACCATGTGATCCTCACTTGCCGCCTTTGTGTGGCGCGCAGCTTCCTCTTCATATCTTAGCCCTTCTCCGAACGAAAGTATCGTTCCTGATCCTCGGTCTCGCACCCCGCGGCCGGCCCGACATAGGCCAAGTCCACTTGAACGAATGTGGGATCACCCCGACACCCGGAATCACGGTCCGGTCATGTTTTCACGGAATGCGGCGTAATCCTCCAGGTCGACGGCCCCTTCGCTTGTGACGTCAAAAATCCTTAAACACTCGCTCCCTGGCTCTACGAACCCGATTCCCTCTTTGGTGCCGCTAAAGCACTGTTGGAACCCGGCAAAGTCAAACAAATCGATGTCGCCGTCGTTGTCCGCGTCGCTGATCAGACAACCGTCGCGGCATAGCTCCGAAACGACACATTCCGGCGTACCGCCCTGGGATTCACAAAGGCCAAGTGGATAGTCATCCAGGCAATGCAGTTCGGTAAAGCAACATCTTCCAGTTTCGGGACACAAGCAAGCACCAGGCGAACTGGTCAACGGACAAAGGTCGTCACAATCAACGACGCCGTCGCCGTCGGTGTCGTCAAACGT
>JADFIX010000309.1 GCA_022566435.1 Planctomycetota bacterium | reverse complement strand
GCTTGGGGGCGCCGAAGTGAGTCCGGGTTCGCGCGTGTGTTTGAGCGATCGCCAGGCGCTGCCGCCGCGCGGTCCTCAGTCGAAGAGGATGGCTTGTTATGAAACGGCGAAAGAGGGTGCGGCGGTTGGACGGTTCCGTCTGCGCGTGCGTCGTGGGCTTGGGTGTCGGGTGTGTCCTCGCGGACTCCGCCTCCGCGCAGTGGCCTCAATGGGGCGGGCCGCAGCGTAACTTCAAGGTCGAGACGCAGGGCCTGGCGGACAAGTGGCCCGAGGGCGGCCCGACGAAGCTCTGGGACCGGGAGCTCGGAGACGGGTACTCGACCATACTGGTGGATGCCGGCGTGCTTTACACCATGTACCGCGTCGACGAGGACGAATTCACCGTGGCCCTCGACGCCCAATCCGGCAAGACCCTCTGGGAGCACAAAAACGTCTCCCCGTTTACCGACCTGATGAAGCAATTCGGACCGGGACCGAGTTCCACACCGCTCCTGTCCGGTGATCGCCTCTACTCGATCGGAACCAACGCCGTCCTGCATTGCTTCGACAAGAAGACGGGAAAGGTTATCTGGAAGCATGATCTCCCGGCCGATTTCAACGCACCGATTCCCGGACGCGGCTACTGTTGCAGCCCCATTGCCTACAAGAATACGATCATCGTCCCCGTGGATCGCAAACGCGACGACGACGACGGCGATGGAGAATCCGAGGAAAAAGATTCCGCGAGCGAAAAGCCCGAGGGACAGACCCTGATCGCGTTCGATCGCGAGGATGGCCACGTTGTTTGGAAGAACCAGGACTACGAAATCACCCATTCCTCGCCGATCCTGATCGAGTTCGCCGGGGAGGAGCAGCTCGTCTTCGTGATGAACAAGGAGATGATGGGCGTGAATCCATCCAACGGTGAACTCCTATGGCACCATGCATTCGAGCCCGAAGGCGCGAACTTTCCGACGCCGCTTTGGAACGGGAACGATCTGATCTTCTGCTCCTCGGCCTACGACTCCGGCAGCCGGCTGATCAAACTGACGAAGAAGGACGGAAAGACCGTGCCGGAAGAACTCTGGTACTCGCGAAAGATGCGCATCCATCACGCCAACGCGGTGCGGATCGGCGATTACGTCTATGGCTCGAGCGGAGATTCCGGCCCGGCGTTTTTCGCCTGCATGAACCTCAATACCGGCAAAGTCGTTTGGCGAAAGCGCGGGTTTGCGAAATTCACCTGCGTGCTCGCCGACGGCAAGGTCATCATCCTGGACGAGGACGGCCAGCTCGCTCTTACAACCGTGTCCCCGGAGGGCTTGAAGGTGCTATCCAAATGCACAATCACCAAGCGCTATTCCTGGGCGGCACCGACATTGGTGGGTACCACGCTCTTCGTTCGCGACCGGGAGCGGATCATGGCCCTTGATCTGGGCTGAGATCCGTAGTATCGCCAACCTCAAATATGCCGGTTGACCAAAAACCGGGTCGCTCACGCTCGCCGTACTGAAAGGCGACCGAATTCGTGCTACCGAATAGGGCGTACGAATGAGCCCTGAAGCACGATCGGATAGGGAGCGTGAAGGCGACGCTTCCTGAGCATCAGTACCGCGACTGTGAGGGAGCGTTTGATTGTCCACCGCGCCCGACGTACGCTTCTTTCGTATACTCGTAGCGCGAATCACACAGCCTGAATCCGAGCCGTCCCGTTAATCGGCGTCTGGGTGCCATGCCCAAGCGAAGCGCCGGCATGTCCGGCGCGAGGAGCTCTTGATGCCCAACGAATTGCGAATCATACCGGCCGAGCCGGCCCATGTGCCGCTCGTTCTTCAGTTCATTCACGAGCTGGCCGAGTACGAAAAACTCACGGACAGCGTGGTCGCGACGGAAGAACTGTTGCACGAGTCGCTCTTCGGTGCCACCCCCAAGGTCGACGCCGTCCTCGCCTATTGGGCGGACGAGCCCGCCGGCTTCGCCCTCTTCTTTCACAACTTCTCGACGTGTCTCGGCCGCCCCGGTCTCTACCTGGAGGACCTGTTCGTACGTCCCGCCTACCGCGGTAAGGGAATCGGTCAGACCATGATGCGCCACCTCGCCAAGCTGGCCGTCGAAAGAAAGTGCGGCCGGTTCGAGTGGTCGGTCCTCGACTGGAACGAGAAAGCGATCCACTTCTACGAATCGCTGGGCGCGGAGGCGATGAGCGACTGGACGGTCTACCGCGTGACCGGCGACGCGCTCGAGCGCTTGGCGGATGGCGATTCATAAACAGATTTGGTGCGTCGGGGAGGCACCCTACGATGCTAGTATAGTTACTCAGGTCGGCGAGTGCCATCGCTAGGGCACTTCGGAAAAGCGTCATTCCTGGTCGGAGTCGCCATTGTCGGCAGGTTTTGGTAGGTTGGCTTCGATCTTCTTCGCCAAGCGAAGATCTCGACAAAACTCGTCGATGTTCTTACGTATTCCTTGCGTCGCCGCCAAGAGCAACCCGTCCTTATCAGTCATGGAGATTTGGGTGGCTTCCCAGACGGTTCCGTAGACGCGATGACTGGCTCCGTCGGCTATGTGTCGCTCACGGTATACGATCTCATCTAGCCCGTGGGCAGGGCGGCAGATCTCTCAGGGTAAGACGCGTGACTTTCCTCCCACATACCCGCCGCATATACGCCGACTCGGTCCGGATGACATTGGGCTTCAAGTCTATTGGCCCTCTCGCCCACCAAGACGACGCCTCGTATGCAGTTCGTGTTCCTCGGGCCAGGAGTTTGCCTACCGCTTCCTTCAGATTCCGCCTCACGACGGACACCCTTGCGGTTCGGCTACCCCAAGTTAGACACTTTTCACGATTTTGCGACTTTTTTCGCGTACAGATCTTTGTTTTCGCATGTGCTACGGCGGTGTGTACGGCGAAATGCGGATGTAGTGAAGACCAAGTTGCTTGCAAGTTCGCTTTTCTGTGCCATCCTTTTCGTAGAAGAGTCTTGCCTACGAATGCGATGGATCGCAGATGTTTTTGAGACGGTACGAACGAAGAAAGAACGGTAAACGACACACCTACTGGGCTTTGGTGGAATCAATCCGTCCGGCTCGGGGTTCCCGTCAAAAGATCGTAGCCTACTTGGGTGAACTCAAGAAGAGTGAACGTAACGGTTGGGCTCAATTGGGGCGGCGCATGGATCGTCAGGACCGGCCTTCGCCTACGCTGTTCGATCCCCCGCATTTTTCCGAACCCGAAGATGATGTGGAACTTGTTCGCATCAAAGGCGTTCAACTTGAACGGATGCGCGACTTCGGCGACGCCTGGCTGGGCCTGGGATTGTGGCGTCTTCTGGAGCTCGACAAGTTACTTACCAAGCTGATGCCATCGGGACGTGAAGAGGTCGATTGGCCGATCGTGGCAGCGATCTTGACCATGGCCCGTTTCTGTGAGCCGTCCAGTGAACTCCACATCGCGGACACGTGGTATCGCCGGACAGCCCTGGAAGACCTGCTCGGCGTACCGGTGGAACGGGTCCACACACGACGTCTTTACGAAGGCCTGGACGCCCTCTTGCCGCACAAAGAAGAACTCGAGAAGCATCTCAAAGATCGTCTGGGGAATCTGTTTGACCTGAAGTACGACCTATTGCTTTATGACATCACCAGCACGTACTTCGAGGGCCAATGCGCCGGCAACCCGATGGCCAAGCACGGGTACTCTCGGGACTACCGTTCCGATTGCCTGCAAGTGTGCATCGGCCTGGTCGTGACCGAAGAGGGCATGCCTCTGGGCTATGAAGTGTTCGACGGCAACACGCACGACTCGACCACGGTCGAAACGATCGTCAACGCCATGGAGCAGAAATACGGCCAAGCCAACCGAGTGTGGGTGATGGATCGCGGCATGGTCAGCGAAGCCAATCTGAAGTTCCTGCGCGAGAAGGGCGCTTCCTACATCGTGGGAACACCCAAGGTTATGCTCCGTCAGTTTGAAAAGTATCTCACCGACAAGGATTGGCACCAAGCCCAAGACGGCGTTCAGGTGAAGCTGGTCGAAGGCCCCGATGGCGATGAAACGTTTATCCTCGCCCGGAGCGAGGATCGACAAAAGAAAGAGTGAAGGCGACCAAGGCGGGAGCCTGAACCCATGCACGATCGTTTCGTCGAACGCATGGAGGCAGGGCTTATGAAGTTGCAGGCATCAGCGGAGTCCGGACGTCTGAAGGATGAAGCGATCGCCAATCAGCGGCTGGGTCGCCTCAACCAACGATACTGGCGGGCGGCCAGCGCGTTCTCCGTAAAGATTAAACCTGTCTCCAAACCGAAGGAGAAGAAGCGTCTGTCCATTACGTGGACGCGAAACACGAAGTGGAGTGATTGGCAGTCCATCTCCGAAGGCTGTTACCTACTTCGTACGAATCTCACCGAGACGGACCCGGCCAAGCTTTGGAAGCGTTATATTCAGCTCACCGAGGCGGAGTGGGCGTTTCGAATCACAAAGGATGAGTTGGAGATTCGCCCTATTTGGCACCACAAGGAAAAACGCGTTCTCGCGCACATACTGATTTGCTTCTTGGCTTACGTACTATGGAAGACGCTGGCTCAGTGGATGAACCGGGCCGGCCTCGGCGATGCACCGCGAACGCTGATCCAGGAGCTTGCGATGATCAAGAGTGGTGACCTCGTGCTTCCCACGGCGGGGAGCCACGGACGCCCCGGCAAGACCGTACGGGTTCGCTGCGTCACAACGCCGGACAAAGCGCAGCGCGTCTTGCTGAACCGATTGGGATTGACGCTCCCCCAGCGCCTGAAGTACATGGAAGACGCGCTACAAATGTAGTGAAGACTTTCACGCTTAAACCGCCCTTACGGCATCGCCAAGGCCGATATCGTCTCGCAACTGTCTAACTTGGGCTAATGTACGGCCATCGTTGATTCTACATGAACAGAGCGGGCCGCTCCTTAACAGTCGCGGTACTGACGCTCAGGTGCTGTCGAATCAGTATCGCGAGCGTCGGGTGGGGCGAGTCTTCAGCCCGATGTCGGGCTGAGCCCAATGGCACTAAACCTAAGCACGGCTGCGACGAAATCCGCCGTTTTCACTACGGAGAAGGCGGGTTCCCAGTCGATGAACAAACGCCCACGTCGAACAAGGCACGCACGATATGCGCTCGCTTTCCTTAGCTTAGGGCCATTGGGTGGAACCCGCCCTACATGATGCTTTCGAAAACCCCCTTCGTGTCTTGGTGCCTTCGTGGCAAAAACGCACGGCACCCCTACCGCGCAGACTCCAACAATTCGAGGACCTGCAGGATATTCGCCGGCAACGGGGCCTCCACCGCCAACGGCTTCTCCCGAATAGGGTGCACCAATTGCAATCGCCGCGCGTGCAGCGCCTGGTGCACGATCAGCAGTTCGGTATCGCCCTTACCCGTCAGGTCGAACTCGCTCGCCGGTCGGCCGCCGTACAACGTATCCCCCACCATCGGGTGCCCGATGGAGGCCATGTGTACGCGGAGCTGATGCGTCCGACCCGTCTTGGGAAACAGATCGACCGTGGTAAAGCCTCGATAGTGAGCGTATACGCGGTACTCGGTGATGGCCTCTTTGAACATGGCCTGACGAGGCGGCATGATACCGGGCAGGACCATTCTTTGCGTGGTCTCCGGATGCGGCGCGAGCGGTTGGTTGATCCGATCCCCGTCGAGCTTGACCGATCCCTCGCAAATCGCGAAGTATTCCTTGCGCACGGTCCGGCGTTCAAACTGGAGCGCGATGCGCCAGTGGGCCTCATCGCACTTGGCGATGAGCATGACCCCGGTGGTGTTCTTGTCCAGGCGATGCA
>JADFIX010000308.1 GCA_022566435.1 Planctomycetota bacterium | reverse complement strand
CCGACGATTGTATCTTGGAGGGGGGTATTGTCGCCGCCGATCCGCCGAAGAACGCCATTGATGCCCGTCAGCCGCACTCGATTAATGATGCGGCCGCCGTAATGGGTTGGGACTCAATCGAGTTGACGATGAGTGAGACGCTGGTCAGCGTCGCTCCCGGTGATTTCTCGCTTTCTGAAGTTGGCGACGACGGTGTGGCCCCCTCGATCATCGCGGCCGCAAACCTAGCGGGTACCGACGTTCTCTTGACCTTCGACCGGCCGATTGATCCGGGCGCCTGGACCCAAATAACGCACAATGCTAGTGGAACATCGACGTGCATCGGTTATCTTCCTGCGGATGCCAATCAGGACGGTCTCTCGTCGGCCGGTGATATCAACAACTTGATCAACTCGATCAACCTTGTTCCGGGCTTGATTCTTCCTGAGTATGCGACGGACATCGATCGTAGTGGCCAGACGCTCGGTACGGACATTTTGCGATTGATCGACCTTCTCAACGGCGCCGGAGCCTTCGATTCCTGGATTACGCAGTCAATTGGTGCCTCGCCATGCTCGTAGGGCGATCTTGGATTGCGGATCGGTTGATTTCGATCCTGTAATTTTGACAATTAGTGCCCCAGCGGCTGGTTTGGCCGCTGGGGTTTTCTTGTTTCGTGTGCCGATAGTTCTTTCGTATCCGGCGATTATCGAGATCAGTGCCAAGAGCCCCTGGCCCGCAGCACCGTTTGAGGCGTCATGCGGGTGTTTCGAGCGAGATCGAGTCGATTGTCCGTATCGGTCGGTTCCTCGTATGGGTTTCGCACAGGCCGTCGGCGGATCGTCAGCGAAAGGGCCTTGATAAGACAGCCGTTGTCCCGATCAAATAGGCGTGCGTGGTTTGACGCCTCCGCTCCACGTGTGTGGAGTGCTAGAATGGGGATAGAAGAGTCTGGCAAATGTCGGCCTCTCGCACCGGGAAACAGTTGGCTCCGCGAGACGCGCGGCTCACAAAAAAGTGGGGTTCCATCCATGAATCGCTTGTTCTCTATGCTTCTCGTACTCGGCTTTGCTTTCGTCAGTCGTGCGAACGCGGCGGTTGTCGTGTCGTTCGAGGCGCGCGACATGAGCGGTGTGTCAATCGCTGGTCCGGTATCTGAGGGCTCGACCCTTTTTGTAGACATTCTCCTCTCGATTGATGACAGCGAGGGTGCCGTGATCGAAGACCTGCGTTCGATTCAGTTGAACATCAGTGAAACGACCTCGGGTTTGTCGATTGAAGGCATTACCTGGCTTGTTGGACCAGTGTATTCGTTCCAGCAGAACACGCCGCCCACGTTCTATGCCGGCACGCTTCTGTCGGTAAGCTCGGCTGAGTTGCTCATTTTGGACACCGTTCCGGTTGCGGTGGCCACGATCGAGCTGGTCGCCAATGCGACGGGAACGCTGGACGTTCTCGGCAATCCGCAGGATGGAGATGACTTCATCGGTCGGGTCTATGTGGGGTTCGAAGCGCCGATCTTTGAGAATCTCGTCGGTGGCCCGCTAGCCATCAACGTGTCCGGCGACGGCGGGCCAAGCAACGGCAATAATAACGGATCCGGCGAGGTGGACCGCGACGGCGATGGTGTCCCCGACGACCAAGACATGTTCCCCGACGATCCCGACGAATCAGTCGATTCCGATAACGACGGTGTCGGCGATAACGCGGACGTATTTCCCGACGATTCGAGCGAGACATCGGATGCCGACAACGACGGGACCGGTGACAACGCCGACGAGGACGATGACAACGACGGCACACCGGACGATGAGGACGCTTTTCCCTTCGATTCCACAGAAACTGACGATGTAGACGGTAACGGAATCGGCGATAATGAAGACGCAGCCGGCCCGGTCGGCGGTGGACCGGCGTGCGGGTTCGGCATGATCGGCTCTTTTCTACTCATGTTTGTTTCGCTGGGCTTTGTGCGGTTGCAGCGTCGAGTTAGGGCGCGCGAAATCGACTAAGCTCGTGCGCTCGCGTGCCGCCGTCGAACTCGTGAATCGCAGCGCCACGGTCGTCAAGTCCTTCGCGCTGCTGGTGCGATTTGCTGAATTCGGTATACTGATGCTTACGCGAAAAAAGCCGGGACGGGGAGCGCACTGCCCGATTGTGCGTTCCTTATCCTGTGATATCCGGCGCGCGAGGATCGACCGGTGCCGATGGACATATCTGTCGGTAGATGAGGAGACGGGATTCAGCAAGCGGAAATCGCGTTCGTTGAAATTGTGGAGGAGCCTCGTGCGTCCTGCTCCTTCGTTGGCAAGCGTTGCGCAGTCACAAACCGCAGCAGTGAGTATGGGAGCATCCGATGAAAACGTGTACGCAGTTTTCGATTTTCCTGAACAACAAACCGGGCGTTCTGACGCAGATACTTCAAGAACTCGGCAAGGCGAAGGTCAACATCGTGACGATTTCCATGATGGATTCGATGGAGCACACGGTGCTCCGCATGATCGTCTCGAATCCCAAAGAAGCGCATTCGCTTTTCAAGAAACTCAGTGTGCCCGTCAAGGTGTCCGACGTTTTGGCGGTGACGCTTCCGAATAGGCCCGGGGCGGCCGCCGACTTATGCGATCGGTTGGCCGCGGCGCATATCAACATCGGCTACATGTATTGCACAGGGGGCGCCCGAGGAGGCAAGACGACCGTTGTCTTGAAAGTGCCGGACAACAAGAAGGCCATGAAAATTCTGGACGGCGCCAAATCGACGCGACGTGACATGAAAGTCAAACTGCGCAGGCCGGCAGCGACGCGACGGTAGGAATCGCAAAAAGAGTCGACGAGAGAATCAACGCGCGGTGGTTCGGTCGCGCGTTTTGGGACGACGATCAGGTAACTGTGGCCACGCCCTCGGCGAAAAGTGAAAGACCGACTTCCAGTTGGGCTTCGTTGATGCATGCCGGCGGGCTGAACCACATTCCCGCGTGCCCTGCGGGGATCAGGATCAATCCTCGTTCGTAGCAGCTCTTCAACACCATGTCACGGCGTTTGGCGTCGGGTCGGCCGGACTTGCGGTTGGCAATATCGAGGGCGAATAACAATCCCATACCGCGAACGTCGGACACGACTTTTCTCTGCGATGCGATTTGGTTGAGCCGCGCTTCGACCTGGCCGCCGAGCCGTTGCACCTTGGCGAGCAACGATGTACCCACGACATCAAGAACGGCCATCGCCGCCGCACAGCACACGGGATTGGCACCGTACGATCCCGAAGCCGGCGGAAGGGACGGTAGTAGATCATCAGTGACAAGCACGGCCGCAAGCGGCATTCCACCGGCAAGCCCTCTGGTCGCGAGAATGATGTCCGGTGTTGCGTCTGAGTGCTGAAAGGCGAACCACCGTCCGGTCCTACCCATACCGGAAACCGTTTCGTCGCAGGCAAACAGAATCCCTTGGGCCTTGCAAAACGAGCACAGGGCTTCGAGGAATGATGAGTCGAGGAACCGGCACGCACCGGATGATTGGCACGGTTCGGTGACGATCGCGGCAATGTCACTCGGCGGAATTCCCTTTCGATCGAGCGCTGACATGAGCGCCGACAGATCGGTGGGTGGTGTTTGTACCTCTTCGGTACTGCCTCCCGCGTCCTCGGCCTCGATCGCGACATGGTCGTTTTCGAACGACACATCTTCGCACGGTTCGACCGGGTTTCCCATCGTGACGATCACGCGCCGACCTGTGCGTCGCCGCGCGCAAGCAAACGCCGTCGAATATGTATTTTCGGCGCTGCTCGAAACGCGAACGTGGTAACGCGCAACATCGGAAAGGACGGCGGCAAAGCGGTCGGTGAATTCCGTCACACGACTGTTGTAAATACTATCGACACCGACGTGCATCAGCGTCCGGCTTTGGTCTTCAATGGCCTTCACGACTTTGATGTGCGAGTGGCCCAGTGGACCCACGGTGATCCCTGCCGAAAAATCGAGGAACCGGTTTCCATCGACATCTTCGAGAACGGATCCGATCGCTCGTTTGGCGACCACCGGCAGCGTGGGTCGGTCGATTACTGTGCCGAACTGCCTTCCTTGGGCGATCATGGCCGAGGCCAACGGCCCCGGAATCTCCGTTTCCACCCAAGGGGCCGGACCGATCCAGGCGTGGCGTTCGTCCGGCAGCTTATCCGGTTTTACACCGAGCATATTCAGGCTCCGCGGACATTGCCGGCACAGCCGACATTCAGGGCGTCTATGTTCCCCCTTGATCGGTTGAGGAGGTCGTTCGACATCACAATTGATCGAAATAAAACTTTGTCGAGAATTTTTACCAATCCATGTGCTTCGTGACGCCTGATATGATAGGTGCCGACCGCTCGAGGGTGCCAGGCCTAAGCCCAAGCCTGACGAAGTCGTGCACCGGCATGCTGTCGCGGCGAAGACATGGCGGCGCTGCGCTTGACCATGGCACCACATGGCACCCATGCGTCTTATCAGTACGGCGAGCGTGAGCGACCCGGCTCTTGGTCAACCCGCATAGTTGAGGTTGGCGATACACTGGTTTGCAGTACGCCTCAGTCGCCGGGGTGCAACCACGTGCCGGCTCACCTTATCGGACGCAGCTCCTGTGCGGAGGGCTAACCGTCGAGAAATGTCTGTTCCACGCATGCCACGCCCATGCCGGCGAGTTCCCCAAGGACACGAGTGTAGATCTCCGGCAGCACCGGCAAGTGAACCCCCGATGCGTGAATTGCGCCCGACAGAATGAGCTTCGCGGCGACGGCTGACGGAAGACTTACGGTGCGGGCCATCGCCGAATCAACACCGGCGCTGCCGAATTCGATTAGCGTGGAAACAATTCGTTCGGTCGGGCTTGATGGGAAGGTCGCGCGGAATTCATGGCGCAAGACGATCATGTCACGTTCGTTTTCTCCGTACGACATTTTCTCCGCCATCCGGGTCGCCAGAATGTCAAGCGGCGTGGTTTCCAGGCCCGCTTTGGGAATAGGGTCGTTACCGAAGAGACCCAGCCAGTCGAATCGCTGCATCGCGCCCGACGATGCATCTTGACATAGTTGATCGGCCACTCGTCTACGTATGTCGCTACCCGAGCCGCCGGTTACGAAGGTCGCCATAAAATCAGCGAAAGTTGTTCCGACGGGTTGGGTCGTCGTCATTTCGTCAAGAAGCCCGAGATCGACGACGCTCTTCATCGTTTCGCACCAGCCGGGATAGCGGAGCGTGCAGCGCATCATGGTGTCGATTCCGGTCAGGCCGTAGAGATCAATGTAACTGAGCGAGTCGCGGTTGGGATAGGCCTCTAGTTCTCCGATGCCGTCGAAGTGCATCCCTGGTGTGCAGTCGCTGAACAATTTCGGACCGGGAATGTGAACCTTTTTCCCATCGAGTTGATACGCCGCGGCGTTCTTGCATGCCGTACAGACCGCCCGCGGACTCCAAGAGAATTTGTAGCCCCACGGATTGTCGTTGCAATCGGGCGCGGGTAATCCGCCACAATAAGACTTGAAGCTCACGACTTTACCGCCGCGATCCTGCACGTTGTGGATGATCTTTATGGCCGACATGTGATCGATGCCCGGATCAAGCCCCGTTTCGTTCAGAAGCATGACGCCGGCATCTCTTGCCGGCTGGTCGAGGGCCCTCATGGCCGGGCGTTCGGCAAGGCATCGGATGAGCTGTTGGGCAGGTTTTCCGGCGGGTTTTCCGGCAGGTCTTGCGGCGGGTTTGGGCCCGTCCGGGAGGTCAACTCTTTGGCGGCCCACAGCGCCAGCTTCTCCCGGAATTGCTCGCGCGCGTCGAGTGCGCAGGCGACTTCGGCCGATACCACGAGCCC
>JADFIX010000307.1 GCA_022566435.1 Planctomycetota bacterium | reverse complement strand
TAGGTGCCGTGAGCGCGTCATCGTTGTCCCGTTAATCCCGCCGGACAACGGACCCCGGACGGTGACGTATTCCGAAAACCGACGAACCTCGAAGGGCGAGGAACCCCGAGACAACGAGTCACGCCGGACAGCGAACGCCGCAAGCCGACGAACCCCAAAGGCCCCCAAGGGGTTCAAGAAAGTAATCCAGGGTAAGTCCGCCGCAGGCGGGTGGCGAACGGGAGACGACGCGAAAGCATACGAAGCGGGCGGGGGGGCGGTAAAATGCGAGTGGTGCAATATGGCGGAATTCCGGAAACCAATCGGCAGGTTGGCACCATCGCTGCACGGCGCTGTTAGTGCTGCGCTTCTTTGCTATGGTGGCTCATACTTTCTCCAATGGCTCTTGCCACGCGCCGCATTGCCTCCGCCGATTATGCGACCTACGCCTCACGGAAGCTTTGCTGCTTTGTAGGCCGGGTGCCAAGTAGGGAGTCTCGGTGCCAAGTACGGGTCGCCCCTAGAACCTTAGAACCTAGATTCTTCGAATGCGCGCGAGAACGGGCGCGAAGATCCGCTGAAATTCTTTACAGAATTCGATTGACATTGTTTCGGTATTTGTTAGGGTATCATTCGTCGCAGAGGGAACTAAACTCCGCGTGGGGTCGGCAGCCCCGCTGGGGGGAAAAAGGCGGTTCCAGTTTGGAACGGAACGGCGATCTCGCACCGGCGGCGCGCGTGGCGGAATCCAGCGTCGAAACGTCTGCGATTCCTCACGGGTCTTACGGATAGAAGGAGAAGAATCATGAGAATACGTGCTCTGGTTGTGGGTTTGGTCATCGTCGGCGCCGGTATCGCCCTTACCGGGCGGGCGCTATCGGATGACAAGGGCGGACAACCCGCGTTCACCGAGGAAGAAATGACCAAAATGGCGCAAGAGTGGATGGCCTTGGCCAAGCCCGGCAAGCACCACGAGAAACTGAATCAATTCGTGGGCAAGTGGAACACGATCACCAAGATGTGGTGGGGCGGTCCCGGCGCGCCGGCCATCGAGACCCACGGCACCGCTGAGATCAAGTGGGTTCTCCACGGCCGATTCATCATGCAGGAATCCAAGGGCGAAATGGTCATGCCCAGCGCCACCGGGGAAATGACGAAATCACCGTATAACGGCATGGGCTTCATCGGGTACGACAACTATCGCAACGTCTTCGTCGGGTCGTGGATGGACGATGTGGGCACGACCATGTACACCTACAAGGGCACGGTGGATCCATCCGGCAAGGTATTCAACTACTACGGCGAGATGGACGAACCGGGCCTGAAGATGACCGGACGAATCGTGAACTATCGCACGACGATCATCAACAACGACAAGCACATTTTCGAGGTGTTCGATCTGGCCGTCGGTACCGACTACAAGGCGTTCGAGATTACGTACACCCGGCAATAGAATTTCTTGATCGCCCTCTACCGCTCTGCGGGTGGTGGTGTAAGATATTCAACGACTCGCGCAGCGGCGCGCTACCTGGAGGGTGTGGCGCGCCGCTCATTTCATGCCGCTATGCATGGTCGGACCGGGCGGCTGCGACGCCATGAGGTCGGCCTCCGCGTCCAGCATCTCACCCCAGCGGGTCTTGACGCCGCGAATTCCCGGTAGCTGCCGCGCGAAGATTACTGTACCTGCTACGAGCACCAAGAGCATCATGGCGACCAGACCCCACTCGGAGACAGTGGGAATGTTCTCGGGCGGCGTGGAGAGATCCAGCGTGATGCCCGCAAGGCCGGTCACCCCCGTAACCAGGTCTTCCACATTCGTGCCATCCAGATCGGCCCGTTGGATCTTGTCGGTATTCGTATCCGGCCAGTACATCTTGCCGCCACCCAGATCGAGGGCGACATCCATAGGCCTAAGCAATCCTTCGACCAAGTCCTCCACGACGCCGGAACCGTCGAGATTGGCCCGGTGGATGCCGAAGACGCCGCCGGAAGTCCAGTACATCTTTCCGCCGGGTACGTCCAGGGCAATGCCGATCGGAACGCCCAACCCCGTGAGCAAGTCTTCGACGTTCGAGCCGTTCAGGTCGGCCCGTTGAATCTTCCCGGTGCTCCCAGCCACCCAGTACATCTTGCCTCCGGCTAGATCCAACGCGACGTCATATGGATCGCCCAACCCGGTGACCAGGTCTTCCACATTCGAACCATCCAGATTGGCCCGTTGAATCTTGCCGGACTGGAGCTTGGCGGAAACGGCGACGATCGGCCAGTACATTTTGCCGCCCGGCACATCCAGTGCGATGCCAAAAGGGACGATCAACTCCGTGACCAGATCCTCCACATTCGAGCCGTCCAGGTTGGCCCGCTGGATTTTTCCTGACGACGTAGCCACCGGCCAGTAGACCTTGCCACCCGGTACATCAAGTGCGACGCCAAAGGGCGCGTTCAATCCGGTAACGACATCTTCCACATCCGAGCCATCGAGGTTGGCCCGTTGGATCTTGCCGGTACTCACGTCCGGCCAGTACATTTTTTGCGCGTTGGCTGCGGGAACAGCTAAACTGAAAGTCAGAGCGAGGATTGCGATCATGCGTGGATTTGACGGAAACACCCGGTTCACCTCCGCCGTAAAGCGGCTTCGCCTCAAACGGGCCATAGAGGGCAAACGGAACTGGCTATCGCAAGCTACCACAGAACCCTCTCAAGGATTCTACTGGCCATAGTGTCCAAAAGCAAGACGAGACGGGTGCGCGGTGTGGAGCGGTCGCTGAAACCGCACGACGAGCGTCAATAACGACAAGCTCGTCTTCGAAATGTTCGATCTGGCCGCCGGTTCGGACTTCAAAGTGTTCGAGATTACGTACACCCGGCAATAGGACGACTTGACCGGCTATCACCGCTCTGCAAGCGGTGGTTTTCGAAACGCAACGACTCGCGCAGCGGCGCGCTACCTTGAGGGTGTGGCGCGCCGCTCATTCCATGCCGCTATGCATGGTCGGACCCGGTGGCTGCGACGCAATGATCTTCGCCTCCGCGTCCAGCATCTCATGCCAGCGAGTCTTGACGCCGCGAATTCCCGGTAGTTGTCGCGCCAGGCCGATGAACTGTTGGTAGTGCCCGGCCTCCGATGCGAACAGGCCGCTATAGAGCTTGGCGAGCGTCTTATCCTCGCAGCGCAGTGCGAGGATCCCGAATCGTTCGCACGACCGGGCCTCGATCAGCGCACTGATCATCAGCCGATCGACGAGTTCGTGCGGTCCTTCCCCCAACCGCACGAGTCCGCGGAGTTGCGCGGCGTACGGATTGCGATGCGTTCGCGTCAGCTTCCCGCCGCGCCTTGCGAGCAACCGCACGACAGTCGCCAGATGCTCCACCTCGTCTCTTGCGATGGCCGTCATCACGTTGACCCAGTCTTCGGGCGGCTTGGGTTCGGGCCAGCGATTGAGTAGCTCCAGGGCGTTGTGGGCGGCCTTCTTTTCCAAATGGGCGTGGTCGTTGAGCAACTTGAGCGGATCGCGCAAGACCTGATCCGCCCACTCGAGCGGTGTCCTCCAGCGTAGCGGCAGGTCTTCGAGAGTTTTTTGGACGTTCATGACGCAACGATTGTAAGGACGGTTCGAAACGAACGCGAACCGATCCTCACCCCATGGCGCCATTCGCGATGGCGAAGAGCTGCTGGGAATCACCCTCGGGGGCCGGCCCTCCGCGAATCATTCGCAAACTCGACTCAGTCTCGCGAAAGCCGCGATCCTTCAACAACTCAACCGCATCAGGATTGGTCTCCGGCACCCCGACGACGATCGACGTCTCGGCAAATTCGGTCAAAACGCGATCGATCAGACTTGCCGCCACCTCCCGATTCCTCGCGATCCACGGCCCGAGGTGAACACCCACGACGGAGGGAAAAGCCACCGCATAGCCTTGGATCTCGCCCTGTGATTGATATGCAAAGGTCGCACGCGCCTTGGCCACCAATCCCGCAAGTTGACTCTGTCTGTCGTCGCCGAACGCATGTCGATCCAACGCTGCGAGTTGCTGTCCACCTTGACACGGCAGCACATTTCCACTGCCGGTAAGGATCGGGTTGTGCGGCGGGTCGCATCGAAAGCGGAGCGAACGAAACTGTTGCTGAAAGCCGAGGCGACGATAGATTCCGACGCCCATCGGATCGGCTTCCAGCCGGACCGTCGAATATCCGCGTCCCGCCAGGTAATCCAGGGCATAAGCTATCATGCGTTCACCCAGCCCGCGGCGTCGGTAGTCGGGCACGACGATCAGATGGCCGATCCAGGCGGATACGGCGTAACAGGTCGTGGTGATCATACTGACCGGAGCGCCGGCTGATTCCGCAAGGAAGCACCCGTCAGCGTCGTGCATCAGGGCAACCTCAAACTGTTCGGCTGTCGCGTGCCAGCCCTCCCGCGCGGTCTGCGCCAAAGCGAAGTCTATGTCGTGGCTTGTGAAGCTGCGGATTCGCTCAAGCATGTCGGATTCCCACGTTCCGGTAGTGGGTCAGTTTACCCCGGCTTGAAAGCACGCGGTCCGGGCGGAAAATCGGGGGAATATACGAGAATTATTGATTTCGAAGATAAATGATGCAAAGGCATCACTCAACCGCCGTCCCACATTCCGGGCAGGTGCCTGATACGTTGCCAGTGAGGTCGAATCCGCATGTCGAACATTGGCCGGGTCTTCGAGCAACGTCGCGACGCCAGCGGATGATCATCCATACGGCAAGCAGTACGACTAAAGGCCACAATGGTAGAGCAACAAACCGATACGCCGTACCCGGCGTCTGCCCCCATGATGGCCACCATTGACCAATCGCAGGATCGGGCGTTTCCTGAAAGTCAAAGATCAATCCGGAGGGCCGAATTTGCTGGCCGTGCCTGAAGACAAAGTTGCCCGCCTGGAGCCCGATACCGTATTGAGACCAGGAGTATCCGAACGGTATCCTCGTAGCCACCCACCACGACAAGAAGCACAGCAAGCAGGCAAAGGAGATCGCCCACCAGATCCAACTTTGCTTTCGCCCGACCGATCTCGTCATGTCGTCTCCCCACACTCAGGACACACGCCGCTCACGTTGCCTTCGAGATTGTAGCCGCAGCGGATGCACAAGCTGCGACGACGGCGACGCCAACGCCGGACGGGACCACGGATGAAGGCGAACATGGGGTAGATTGCAACGAGAACCGACACGGGCATCGGCCAGATTAAGATCAATCGATCATGCAGGGCGTTACTGCTACGGGTCCGCGTCCACGCGGCACGGCAACCACATGCCCTCAGCGTGACCCTATTATCATCAAGGGCGAGAAGATGCGAATACCAGCGAAATCCATACAGTTGCCAATTGCTCAACATGCGTGACGTCACACGACTATCGTAAACCGGCACAACGATTCTAATTTGCACAGAGCGCCCACGAGCTTCAAACCCGATTGTCGGCCCGTTCGTTCGATTCAGAATGCACGTTTCAAACGGCATCCAATGGCCGATGACGGACACCACAAACAATGCCAAAGCCGTCACGCTGAATGCCACGATGATCGTCTTGCGGATCATGGGTCAGTCGCTCTCGTACCGCATTCCGGGCAGACGCCTGATACGTTGCCTTCGAGATCATAGGCGCACTTGAGGCATGGCCCCTCGCTTCGCGCACGCTCGCAGAGTAAGCCATCGTCGGGCCTACAAACGCTATGGTGCCTCCCAGATTACCTCCTTGTACATCTTACCGAAGAGCTTCAGCGAAGAAGCGGGTCCCGGCCCCTTATGCCGCCAATCAATCAGCACCCCAAGGACGGCACCACGGCCAGCAGCATCCATGACGGTTACG
>JADFIX010000306.1 GCA_022566435.1 Planctomycetota bacterium | reverse complement strand
GGCTTACGCGTGGAACCGGCATATCCACCGGCTCGTCCTCTTCATCCTTTTTCGGCGGCGGAGGAGGAGGAGGAGGACACGGATGAGGATGAGGAGGACCGATGGGGATACACTTCGCATAGGCGACTCGCCGATACAGGGCGGAAACGCCTATACCACTTGTGTGACCGGTCCGCTCCCTCACGGTCGCGTCTGGGATTTAGGTCGTCCCCAAAAACCCACAAGATTACGCATGTCGATGCAATAAGCGCACGGGTCATGCCGAAATCACGGGGATCGGAGCCCTATTTTCGTCGACCGCCACAAACACCACCTCGGCTTCGGTCACTTCGATCCCCACGTCCGGTCGCTCATGCCGCGCGGCGAGGACGCGGATCTTGATCGTCAGCGAAGTGCGCCCCACGCGAATCGTTTCCGCGTAGAGACTCAACACGTCACCGACGAAGACGGGTTCATGAAACTCGACGGCATTCATCGCCACCGTCACGTAACTGTGATTCGCCTGGCGATTGGCTTCGACGGAGGCCGCCTGGTCGATCAACGACAGAATGACGCCGCCGAAGATCGTCCCCCGGGGGTTGGTATCGCGCGGCATCATGACGACGCGGATCGCCGGTTCGTGGCTTGGCGGTTTGGGCGGCGCGGGCATGATGATACTCCTCGTGGTACCCAATTCACCTCGTAGGGTCCACGCCTCGAACCCTACCACGCCTAAGGCCTCCACGCCACGGCTGGATCGCCGAACCCTCAAGGGCGCCATGTTTCATGACACCGCTGCCGAGATCACCCACCACGTGGCGATCCCGATCATCGCCGCCGGCGCCATCCAGATGACGTGCGAAGCATGCGGGAAGCGAAAACGATATAACCGCCAGAGGTGTCTCAAATATCGAACCTGCTCGCCGAACGTCAACTTGGTCGTGCCCGCGGCCCGCGCGGCGAATCGAATAGGCACCTCGGCGGGTCGTCGGCATCGCCCTTTCACATAGAGTTCCAGGGCGATTTTGTACCCGATCGGATCCAGCGGCGCAGCTTGCCGCAATGTCTCTCGCCGCAAAGCGAAAAAGCCGGACATCGGATCGCTCAAAGGAACCAGCGGGCGGGCCATCAGCGTCGCGACGCGACTGACCACGCGGCGGAAGAGAGGCCAGTCCTCATCGATTGCCCCCGTGGCGGCGTACCGTGTGCCGATCACGAAGTCGCAGCCGTCTCGATCCAGTTCACGCAGCAGATCGGGGACCGATTCCGGCGGGTGTTGCAGGTCGGCGTCCATGACCACGAAGCGATCGCTTTTGGCCTCTTCCAAACCCGCGAGGACCGCACTGGAAAGACCCCGCTCGTGCGTTCGAACGATCAGACGAACCGGCCATCGTCCTTTCAAACCGTCCACGATCTCCACCGTGCCGTCCTGTGAATCGTCATCGACGATAATCAATTCAGCCTCGATGCCCGCCTGCCCCAATGCTGAAAAGACCCTTTCCGTGAGCTGGGCAAGATTCGCCGCTTCTCGAAATGCGGGGACGATAATAGACGCAGCCGGTTGGGCAGCAGGCATGTAGAGCATGATACAAACTGTCGACAACGCGACAACGGGAACGTGGTTGTTTGACAGGTTGAAGAGGGACAGCTACATAAGCCGATGAACCCTTGATCCGGAGACTCGCAGCAATTGCGGACCCAATGCGGTGATAGCAACACTCGGCGCCAAAACGATTTCCGCCACATCCGCCGTCGGACGATTCGCCATGTTCACATGGCAGATGCTCCGCTGGGCGCTTCCGGGGCTCCTGAAATGGCGCACCTGGGTGCGAACCATGCCTCTGCTTTACGAAGTCGGAAACCGCACCCTGCCGGTCATCATCATTACCGGCACGTTTGTCGGTCTCGTTTTGGCGGTCCAGAGCTACGATCAGCTCAAGGCAGCCGGTTTCGAGCAACGAATGGGTGTGCTGGTCTCGATCACGTTGGTGCAGGAACTCGGCCCGGTCCTGGCGGGGATTATGGTGGCCGGACGCGTCGGGGGGGCCCTCACCGCGGAACTCGGCACCATGCGGGTCACCGAGCAAATCGCGGCGTTACGGGTGATGGGCGCCGATCCGATCAAACATCTTGTCGTCCCGCGTTTTCTCGCCTGCCTGCTGTTGACGCCTCTCTTGGGTTTCTTCTGCGACCTGTTCGGATCGCTGTCCGCCTGGTTCGTGGCCGTCGTTTTGAAGGGAATGCCTTCCGAGCCATACTGGTGGTACATCGAGGATGCGATTGAAGGTTGGGACGTCGGCGTGGGTGTCGTCAAGAGCCTGGTGTTTGGTGGACTCATCGGTCTCATCGCTTGTTATAAGGGCTTCCACTGCAAAACCGGCGCCGAAGGCGTCGGGCGTGCCTGCACCGAGGCCTTCGTGGCGAGCTTCATTCTAATCCTCACCACGGACTTTTTTCTAGGCACTTTTCTTTCCGGTGTCTATCGCGGAATTTGGGGCCTCAAGCTACTCCTCTAGCGTGGACGTTTTGCATGGTAACCGACAGCGCCCTAAGGCCCGACGACACGCCGTTGCTTCGACTCGTCGACGTGCACAAACGCTTCGACGAACTCGTCGTGCTCGACGGCATTGATCTCGGCCTGGTTCGCGGCCAAACGACGGTGATCATCGGCGAATCCGGCGTCGGCAAGAGCGTCATCCTCAAGCACATGGTCTGCCTACTGAAACCGGACCGAGGCGCCGTCTACTACGCCGATACCCGGATCGACAGCCTTTCGGAGCGAAAGCTCGTGCCCATTCGATCGAGATTCGGCTTCCTCTTTCAATTGAGCGCCTTGTTCGATTCCATGAACGTCGGTGAGAATATCGCGTTCCCGATACGGCAACACACCAGACAGTCCGACGAGGAAATAGCACGGCGCGTGCGCGAAAAACTGGAAATGGTCGGGCTCGAGGGGCTCCAGTCCAAATGGCCCGCCGAGTTGTCGGGTGGTCAGAAGAAGCGAGTCGCCCTGGCACGCGCCATCGCCCTCGATCCGGAGCTGGTTTTTTACGATGAGCCGACGACCGGCCTCGATCCGCCACGCGCGGACGAAATCAACGAACTCATCCGCAAGCTGCAGCGCGAAATCGGGGTCACCAGCGTGGTGGTCACCCATGACATGGTCAGCGCTCGAAAAGTGGCGGACAGAATTCTCATGCTGCACGAAGGTAAGTTCATCTTCGACGGCACCCCCGAGGAAACCATGAAGACCAAAGACTCACGCGTCCGATGCTTTGTGGAAGGAAAATGTGCCGACGATGTGCTTCAGAGCCTGAATGTGAAGGACCAATCATGAGAGAGGCGTCGCGAAATCTTTGGGTCGGACTGTTTGTCATTATCTCGTTCGGCGCGCTCGGTGTCCTGATGGTCTGGTTCGGAGAGGCACCGGCGTGGCTAGGCGTCGGCGATTGGACACTCAAGGTCACCGGCGTGCACGATCTCAGCGGGGTCAGTGCGGGCAGTTCCGTGACCCTCAACGGCGTGGTCATCGGCCGGGTCCAGAGCCTGGATTTCGAAAACCGTCAGCGCCCGGACCTGGGCGTGGTCATCATCGCCAGGATCCAAGAGGCCTATACCGTCCCTCGTGGTGCGCACGCGAAAGTGTACGGCGCTACGCTTGGCATCGGCACCGGTCACGTGGCCATCGTCGTCGAACCCGGCACGAGCGCCGGACTCTTGCCGACGACCGGTGCGAGCATTCCCGGTGAGATGAGAAGCGTCCTCGGCGAGGTGGTCACGAGAGAAATGGTGGACGCGATCCAACGCTCTATCACACACGTCGGCGAATTGACCCGAGAGTGGACGCCCGTCGGAACCAATCTGGCATCGTTGATCGAGCCGCGGACGGTGGAACAGGTCAGCCGACCGGGCGCGGCAGAGAAAGGGCTCTCGCCCAACGTGTCGACCGTCTTCGAGCGAATCGATCAACTCGTCAAGAATATCAACGCCGTACTCGGGGACGAAGCCCTTCAGGAGGATGTTCGGGCAGCCGTCGGTGATCTCAAAGATGCCACCGAAGAGCTCAAATCCACCGTCTCGCTCTGGAAAACCGAAAGCCAACGACTTTCCGACAACGTCAACGAAGGCATCGACAAGACCGAAGCCAACCTCGACCGCCTGTTCGACCGTCTCATCGATGTGGCCGGCAGTCTCGACACGAGTGCTAAGAGCCTGGCACAGATTGCCAATGCCATATCGGCCGGCGAAGGTACGGCTGGCCTGATTGTTCGCGACGAGCGGCTCTACGAATCGGCGGTGCTCGCGTTGGAGAGATTCAGCGAGTCGATGGCGACCCTGCAGCGCTATCTAGGAAAGGTCGAAGAGGACGGTTACATCATTGTGGGCAAGGCGCCGAGTGGTGTGCTGAGGAAGAAGTTCCCCATTCCCGAGGGGAGTGAATAGAGCGACGTAGCGACCGAGGGCGACCGGGGTGGGAGTCCCAAGGGGAAGACCCCGTTAGTCTCTTCCTTCGGGTCGCGGCGGAGGATCAGTACCGCGAGCGTAAGCGACCGGCTCGACCTGATCGCTGATACCTGAGCTGCCAAACGCTGAGACCCGATCAACCTGCCAGCTCTGTCTTGGCGATGTTTATCACAAAGGCACAAAGACACGAAGGAATCAATGAGTTCGATATCGATATCGACTTGCGAATCGCTCCCATTGGTGTGCGTTCAAAACAAAAAATACTTCTTCTTGGTGTCTTTTTACCTTTGTGGTTAACTCTTCTTTTTTTTTTCTTGTAGAACTATCTGGTTTTGCTGGAGAACAACGAGCCCCTTACGCTCAGGGCCGCCGGTATCGCCCACGAGGCGACGAATACTAACCAGAACAGTATCGGGCACCACGTCGGCATAATCCAAACTCCCGTCGCCGCGCGGACCTGTTCCGCTTCGAAGTAGACGACCATGGCAAGAGATGCCGCCACCCAGGGAAACGAAGGACGAAAGACCAGACACATCAGCACCCAAGTCAGGTACCAATAGTGAACGATCGGGAGCAGCAGAATCAAAGCCCCGGTCGCGCTTCGGGCATAACCCCAAAATGTCACATGACGCCGCGCGAGTACCATCAAGACCGCGAACAGCGCGCCGCAAAGAACGCCCGGTGAAACCGTGTCGGCATTCAGCAATTCCGCGAGCACGCCCGGAAGGCTGAAGAACGCCGCGCCCGTGCCGAACCGGCCCAGACTCTGGAAGACGCGCCACTGATCATCCCAATAGGGCGCGTAGCAAAGCGCCACGATGGCCACGGAAAACAAGGCCACCCGAGGTTTTTTGAAGACGAACCAAGGCAGAAGTACCGCAAGCATGAGCTTCGACGCGATGGCCAATCCAAGGGCGCCGCCCGCCAGGTACCGGCGTCCCGTCGCCTCGGCCCACAGACAGAGCGCTGCGAACATCAACATGAGACTGTCCACATGCCCTTCGACGCCAAAAGCCGTAATGACCAAAGGACAAAGCGCGTAGATCGAAGCCAGGTGTGGCTTCAGCCCGAGTTGCGATAGCGCTAACCCCAGGAGCACGACGGCGAGAATATCCCAAAGTACGTGAAGGGCCTTGGTCGTATACACGGAGTCGAACAAGACCGACGCAAGCAGAAACTCGGCCTCCGCCAGAGGCGGGTAGATCGCCGGGTAGTCCGGATGGTTGATCTTCTTCCAATCCGCATCTCGCAGATTCACCAGATCGCTCGCATCCGGGGCCAAGACGTAGGGATTGAACCCTGCTTTTTGAACGCGACCCTCCCATGCATATCGCCAGGCGTCGTCAGAAGGTGGCGTGGGCATCGTCACGGCGCGCAACCCAACGAT
>JADFIX010000305.1 GCA_022566435.1 Planctomycetota bacterium | reverse complement strand
CTGCGGGCCACCCACGCGTTCGTCTTTCCGCTGCGTCTTGTTGAACATTTTGTCCCAGGTGAACGTGCGATCGTCGATGATCGCCCCGCCCGCGCTGACCGAGTGCTTGGTCCCAATGATTCGCTTGACGCCGAAATCGTTCGCCGAATTTGCAACCGGCGTTCCGTTCAGCTCTTTGATGCCGTCGTAGGCGTAGTTGGTGCGCGTGCCGTTGCCGTACTCACGCCGCTCGACACGCCCCCGCCCAATGTAATCATACGCTGCGATCAACGGTGCCGAGGCATCGGGGCCGACGTGAATTGTCTATTTTCGTTCCAGCCCGCCGTAGGTACAGAAGATTACGCGCCCGCCCGGATAGGTGGAAAGAAGCTCGTTGCCCACGCCATCGTAACAACAGGTGGTCGTCTGACCATTCAATTCCTCGCTCGTGACCCGAGAAAGCGAGTCGTAGCTTCGCGTAACCAGCGAGTCGTCGTCCGCGGCGTGAATCAAGCGCGAGAGGCCGTCGTACTTGTAGTGCTCAGACAGCGTGTCGGCGGACACACCCGGTCCTGGCGTGATGTCCTTATCGATCAGGCGATTGAGCAGGTCATAGGTGCAATCGGCGACGCTTTCGTTCGCGTCGGTCATCACGGTCTTGTTGTCGTGAACGTCGTAGACGTAGTCGTGGACAGTCGTATCGGCGTAGACCTCGGCCGTCATGCGGCTGAGCGGATCATAGTCGTAACGAGTGGCGTTGCAGCTATCGTCGATCTGGGCAATCAGGCGAGAAGTGTCGTCCCATACCTGAGTCGTCACGATGTCTGGATCGGAACTGCACGGCTCACAGGTCACGCCGCACGGCTCGGCATTGGCGTTCGCACCGTTGCCGTTCAAATCTCGCACAGTCTTGATCAGCCTATCGATGCCGTCGTAGACATAGCGCGTCTCGTGGTTCAAGGCGTCGTCCATGAACGTGCGATTGCTGCGTGAATCGTAAAGGTAGGTATGTGTATTGCCGACGTTGTCGACGGTTTCAAGGAGTCGGTCGAGATTGTCGTGCGCGTTTGTCGTGGAGAATAGTTCGCCCCGGTTGCCCAGGTCGGAGCGCTCCACCTCGGTCACGATGATGACGTTGGAGTTCTCGTCGTAGGTGAAGCTGATCGAGTTGTTGAGGTGGTCGGTTACGACGCTACGACGGTTGGCTGTGTCGTAGGTTGTGAGCGTGTGGTGGTTGTTGTCGTTGACAACGCGCGTGACCTGCGAATTGTCGCTCCATTGGGTAGTCGTCGTGGACTTGCCCGGTGTAGATACACCGGGTATCTCGATGGGATCGTCCGGGGCGGTATCGAAGAAGTCCTTTTCCCCGAGAATGACCCGGTCCATGGGATCGTAGAAATAGGTCATCGCGGATAGAGTCACGTTGCCGGCCGAGCCCTCGACGTCTTCTTCCCGTTCCCCCGACACGCGAACGCCGAATGGATGAGGGATCATCTCTTGGGCATCCTTGAAGCCGCCTATGTTGTTGTTGGGGTCGTATCGCAATTCGGTGACGTTGCCCATCGGATCGGTGACCGCGACGCGGCGGTCGTAGCCGTCGTACGTGGTGGTCGTGATGCGCGGGGCGATCACATCCTCTTTGCCCTGGGTCACGCGCACCAGGTTGCGGTTGTCATCGTAGTCGTATTGGGTGGTGGACTGATCCGGATCGCCCGGCGCGCGGATTTCCTTGAACTTCAGGTCGCGCTCGTCGTATTGGATCTCGACGACGTTGGCAGGCTGGCGACTCTCGACCGCTTCGCCGTAGCGCATTAGCGTTTGGTTGCGGTTGGCGTCGTATTCGTACTCGGTGCTGATGAACTCGCTCTCGAAAAGGCCTTCACAGAGCGGAACCTGTTGGCTGCCGGGAATCGCACCGGTGTAGACGCCAACTTCTGCGCACATCTTGGTGCGATGGTTGAGAATCTCGTACTCGAAGATGGTCGTGAAATGGGTATTCGTCTGCAAAATCCCCTGGTCGTCGATGTTTTGAATGTCGACCCGGGCGACATTGTCATTCGGGTCGTAAAAGGTGTCAAGCTCGTAGCGAACGCCGCCGTCCGCGACCTCGCGAGAAATTCTGCGCACATCCTGATCCAACTGGTTGACGATGGATTGCGTGTCGTGGCCACGCGGGTCGATAACGCGGGTGGTCTGACCAACCAGATTGTATTCGTGGGTGGTGGTCAGGGCGAAGTTGGGCGAGTCAACAATCTCGTCTTTCAAGTAGCCAAACTGCGGACCGCCGGCGTAATAAGTGTACTCATCGCGGCGGCGGTGACCGCTTCCGTTGTCTGGAAGAACGTGCGACGTGATCTGGCCAAACCCGTTGTAAGTAAAGTCCTCCACGATGGACGGGATGCGATGCTGGGTGTGCAGACGGTTGCCGTTGTCGTCGTAGGTGTGAATCGTTTCGTTATCGCGACCATCCACATGCCGGGTGATGAAATTGCTACCGCAGCAACTGCCAAATCTCACGTCATAGTCAAAGTATTCGCAGATTTCGACCTGGTCGCCACCCAGCAGGGCGTTCGGCTGCCGACATGTTTGTGTCATGTTGCCCTGCGAACGGCGACTCGTGTTGGTTTCGTCAAAGATAGAAATGATGACGTTGCCGTTGGCGTCGACGGTTTTGGTTCGACGAGAATCGATATTGTATTCGTACCTTCTTTCGAAATAGTCAGGGTCGCCCACAGGCGGTAGCCCGGGTCTGAGCCTTCCGGTCGGGCGATTGGCGGAATCTGTCGTGGGTAGATCGGGATCGGCCCGGCCGGTGTACTCGCGGGTCACGACGTTGCGATTAAACGCGTCATAGAAAAACTCTTTCACATTTCCCACGCGGTCGTTAAGAATGGCCTTGATGTTCGCGAAGTTGTATTCCGCGCTCGGCACGAGCCGCACATAGACGATGTCGAGCACGTCGCCGGGTTCGCCCCAGGTTTGCCGCTTCACGCGATCAAAGTTGACGTCACTCGGATCGGTCGTCGGCGCATATTCAATGTGCACGTAGGTCTGACCCTTCGGATCGGTGATGGTCTGGAGATTGTGGTTGAGTCGGTCGTCGGCGAAGCAGGTCGAATAGGTGTAAACGGTGGTTCTTCCGTCCGGGTAATCGTGGCCATCAGGAATCGGAAACTCCGGCGTGTTGACGACGACGGGCGTGGTCACGGATTTCAGATCGCCAAAGCTGCCGCCCGTTTCGCGGCACACGGAAGGTGTGCTGGGGCACAGATCGATGTCGCCGCCGGGGTACTCATTGCCCTGGAAGGCCAGAATGAACTGAAAGACATCGTTCATGTTGACCAGCCTGTTGAGTTGATTCTCGGGCGGGGGCAACGAGGGGTCGTTGGGGTGGAGGTCGACGACAGACACGTGCGCCGCGTTGAATCCGTTAGGGTCCTTGAACGTCTTAATGGCGGCGACGGCGTCATCGATGTTCGTCGCTCCCTGCGGGGGCGTCCATTGGGCGCCGTCGAAAATTCCCACGGCGTCGCCCCACCATTTGACGCCGGGCTTGGCCTGAGTGGCCGCCGCCAGGGGCGGATCGGACGCAGACTGACCGGAAACGGCGACGATGTCATAAGTGGAAGTCGGAATGATCGGGCACCCGGTCAGGTGCAGCGTTGGACAACCGGACCAGTCGGGCGGCGTGTTTGGGCGGTTAGGGCCGACGAGTGAGATGCAGTCCTCATCGGGCTCGCTTGCCCACCATTGCGACCCGATCTGATCACCGGGTACGCTGCTTACCAGTGTGTCGGTGAGCGTGAGCCGAATGTCGAAGAAGTCCACGTTCGGATTGCCCGGGGCGATGGAGATATAGCGGTTTTTGAGAATGTCGTGCGGGCTGAGCGCGAGGGTCGGGGATGTGACGGATTGGCTTTCGCCGTAGTAGGTATACCGAACGGATCGGCCGGCAAAGTCGGTCACGGATTCGATGAAACCGTCGGGGTTGTAGGCGATGGCGATGTCGCGGTTGAGCGTGTCGTTGATCGTGATGAGCCGCCCGAAATCGTCATAGTCAAAACTGATCGTATTGCCGTTTCGATCGACCATCGCGGTGATCTTTCCTTCTTCCGGGCTGTCGTCAAAGGGCTGGAATTCCCATTTACTCGTGTCACTGAGAGTCAGCGTGTACGTGTCGGTGTCTGGGTTGGCATTCGGTTCAATGACTCTGAAAAACTCTCTTCTCGTCCAAGTGCCGTCGGGCTGCAGGAGATAAGTATCTCGACGCGTATCGCCGTTGTGTAGGATGAGATCCTGCCCACTTTGCTCTAGGCGAATGTTGTAGGAAAAGTCCCAGCCGTTGCCCATCTCGGTGTCGGGGCCGATCCTGGAACGGTATTTGCGGCTCCATGCGAAGTCGAGTCCGCGGCCGGGAATCTGCAAATCGACGACCGACACGTGCTCTTCACCGGAAAAGAGATAGACCGGTTTCAATTCTGTGGCCGCATTGTCGCAGCCATTTCCCGAGCAGCCACCACCACAGACGGGATCTTTGCCACCGTTACAAGCGCCCAAACCTTCGTCGCACGGGGCGCTGAAGCCCTCGAACGTCGTGCAGGGCGGCGAGCCGCCCGAGCACTGACCCGTCGGGGCATTGCAGGTTTCCGAACCGTTGCAGAAGACACCGTCGTCACAGTGGGCATCGCTCGTACAACCCGGTACGCACAAATCGACGGTGACCGTGAAGTCGCCGTAGGCGAACGTGCTCCAGCCGTCGACGATCAGGTAGTACGTGCTCGTCGGAACCAGGAAGGTCTGTACCAAAGAGTCGTAGTAGCAAACCGGGCAACCGTCATTGTCGCAGGCGACGATAGAACCGGGGCAACCGCCGCCGGTCTCTTCATGAATTGACAGCACGGTGTCCCAGCAAGCGGGAACCGTGCAGGTATCGAAGCACCACTCGCCTGGAAGAGCGACTGCAAACTCGAAAATCTCATCCTGGCCACCGGCATTGCTACCGCAAGGGGCCACGAAGTCGTCCGTCGAGCCGATCGTGCTACCGACGATCGTGTCACCACTATTGAGCACACCGACGTTGTCCGCCGGACAGGTGTTGGCACGTACGGAGGGACCGCCGTGGTCACCCTGGCCCCCGGGGCCGTCTACTGGGTGTACGGCTCTGGAAAGATTGATTGCCGGCTCCAACGCCGACGCACTTGTGGTCAACACCAACAACAAAACAACGGTCGTAATCGAGATCGCAAGACGGGTCTTCATTCTCCACTCCTTGAACCAAGCGCCAAAAAGAAATGCATCACGTGAGGGTTCCCACGTTGTGCACAAACTAGCCGCACGGAGGGCCGTGTGTCGCATTTTGATTTTGCTTTCCCGGCCACCGCAATCGATTCGCAATCGGCCATGGCCCGCGCAGCGAAAATGCCATCGACTTATTGCGTCAGCTATAATGTAGCAGCTTAGAGATTGCTTATGCAAGTAGGCTACGTAGCCTACACCATGTCGACACGAAAACCTTAAACGGGAGCCCGAATCGCGGTTTCTTTGTGCATTTGCACAAAACTGGATGATTTGTGCGGTTAGTCTGTTGGGCGGATGCCGCGGTGTGGGCAACTCCCGGCGAACGGATTCTTCATCCGTTTCCCGCATCCCGGCAGCGATGAAGACTCGACCACGGCAGCGATTCGAAACGCACGGGGTGCGCTCTGCACTACACCGCTAAGAAGATTCGCCCGAAACCCACGGTTTCGGGCACGCTACAGCGGATTTGCGAGATTAGGCTCTTGGATGTAGTTGCCGGACAACGCGGCGTAACGTAACACGCGATCGCCCCGGAAACACCGGGCGATGCGTGCATCGGAGCCTCCAAATCTAG
>JADFIX010000304.1 GCA_022566435.1 Planctomycetota bacterium | reverse complement strand
ATCTTTCCGCTATGCTCAAGCGCCATGAACGACACACCGGCGTATGCCCGCAGTCCGGAGTTGATGACTCCCGAGGACACGGTCCTGGTGGTGGTCGACGTGCAGGAAAAGCTGATGCCGCTGATTGCCGCAGGGCGACGGATCATCTGGAACCTGCGACGCCTGCTCGATGGTGCCGAAGCGACAGGACTTAAGGTGTTGGCAACCGAACAATATCCCCAGGGGCTGGGCCCGACCGTGCACGAGTTGGCCAGCCGGCTGGGCGAGATTCCGAGCAAAACGGCCTTTAGCTGCCTGGGCTGCGAGCCGTTTGCCGAGCGGCTCGGGCAGTCGGGGGCAAGCAAGGTGATGGTGGCGGGCATTGAGGCCCACGTTTGCGTGCAGCAGACGGCGCTCGATCTTCGCACCATGGATTACGACGTTTTCGTTTGCGCCGATGCCGTTGGCTCTCGCGGACGGATAGACTACGAATACGCCCTGCACCGCATGAGACAGGCGGGCGTTCTGGTGACGACCGTCGAGAGCGTCCTATTCGAATTATGCAACCGATGCGACACCGATCGTTTCAAGGGCATGCTCGAGGTCATCAAAGCCCATTCGCCGGCCGATTGACCGATCCGGACCGCGAGCATCCGGGAACCTAGATTCCGATTCGAAGCCGAGAACATATGATCGACGACTACGAATACGAAGCGGACAATGAGGACGAAGAGTGGATAGAAGATGAGGACGCCGAGGACGAATGCGTGTTGGCGTGCCCCGCGTGCCATGCCGCCGTGCACGAGGATACGCAAAAGTGCCCGAACTGCGGCGACTGGATCGTACCCGTCTATCCGCACAGCGGGACCAAACGAATCTTCGTTGTCGGGATCACGCTTCTGTTAGTTGCCGCGCTTGTGTTCATTGGCGCGCAGATTCTGCTCGCCCTGCGATAGAAACCCTGCGTGAAGGGCGAACGGGAAAAACCGAATCTTCAAGTGTGACGACGCGTGAGCGATTCCCCGCATGAGCTTGCAGACACCGGGCTTCAATGCCCCGAGTGCGGCTACAATCTGACGGGTGCCTCCGAGAATCGATGCCCGTGGTGCGGGCACGACGTGGACGTGACGCGGATGGACGCGGCGGCGCGGCACAGGCCCATTGTCTGGCCGGTCGGTGTCGTAATCGCATCGCTGACGGTGGCGTTCGGTGCGATTCTGGGTCTGGTTGTCCTCTTGCGACGTAGCCGAGAACTTCAACTCACCGACGGATTCATCGTTCTAGGGGTGGCGTCCGCAGCGCTCGGACTTCTCACGCTTACCGTTCTCACCTGCGTCACAGCGATCGGATCCTCCGCCCGCTTGCGCGAAACCGATCGGTTGATTCGGCTTGCAGGATGGCTGGCCGTCGTGGCCGGCATCGTCGGTGCGACCTCGGCGTTCCATGCCCCGTTGCGACCCATGCCGGTCAGGGGAGGGATGACCAGCGGTCTGTTCGAGTTCGTGTTGCGCGCCTCTCTGTTCAGTCTACCGGGTTGGCTTCTGCTCCTATTGCGACAGGTGTCCGTCGCCGTTCTTCGGTCCCAGGCGGCGAGCGCGAACGAGGAATCCGACCGCGCGATCACCAAGACCGAAGATTCCCCTCCGTTTCTCGTGGAATGCTCACAGGGCTTCGAGCGCTCGCAAATCAGCCAGACGGTCGTCGTCGATGTCGCGACTTCGCCGCCCGCACTGGAAAAATATATGGCGAACTATTGGAAAGCCGAATGCGAAAAAGCCGCAGCACACGGCCAGGTGCTGCATAACGGAAAACTCGTTCGTCTCGCGGGCTTTGACGTGGAGGGCTCGACTCTTTGTTTCCAGTTCGAAGAGACCTGTTTTCGAGATTTCGCGGCGACCAACTTGAATCTGTCGCACGAGAAACCCTTCGTTTCGCCGCGGCATCGCGCGAACGCGCTCGGCGTCAGTGCCTCCGTTATGACATCCGATGGGTTTCTGGCCTGGGGAAGGCGCAGCGATCGCGTCTATTTTCATCGGGGTTGCCTTCAGGCATTCGGCGGCATGCTCGAACAGAACGATCGCGATGAAGCTGGACGGTACGACGTTTTCGGTCGCATGGCACGGGAGCTGTCCGAAGAGTTGGGCGTCGCCCAAGACGAGGTCGCGACCATGACGGTGATCGGTCTCGTGCGTGACATTTCGATTCTTCAGCCGGAGCTACTCTTCGACGTCGAAATGAATCTGACCCGCCGGGAATTGACGTCCCGTTTTTCGCCCACACGGTCCGACGGCGAGCACACGGCCATCGAGTTTCTATACGACGAACCGGAGGGTTATCTGCCATTCTTGACCAAGACGAAGATGATGGCCCCGGTCGCCCAGGCAATGCTGCTGCTGCACGGTCGACTCCGCTGGGGTTCTGAATGGTATGAGCAGATTTGCTACGCCCTATACGGCGACCTACCGAAGGTCATAAAGAAGCGATTAGACACCGATTGATTCGATTGGGTAGCGCGGGGACTACGGTTCGGTAGTCATCGACGGCACGTCGTGATACGCGGCACGCAGGCAAGATCATGGCTGCGGCGAGGCAACTGTTCCCGCGTGCGACGTATCCGCGCAGACCACCGCACCCGCGAATACCCGCTTGGCGCCGCCGCGGCGGAGAACCCGGGCGCATTCGGCAAGCGTGGCTCCCGTCGTGCGAACGTCATCGACAAGGAGTAGTTTGGCACTCGTCATCTTGAAGCCGCGTCGCACGCGAAACGCACCCTTGACGTTCTGCAAGCGCTGCGTATAGGTCAATCCAACCTGAGTGGGCCCGCTACGAGGTCGGCAAAGAAGTTGGGCAAACGGCAGACCGAGGTGTTTCGCCACTACCGCACCGATCCGCGCCGCGACTTGCACCGGACGGACGATTCGCTTTGTCCAATGGGCCGGCACCGGGACCACCGCTTCGAGATCATCCCGCCACGGCGCATCATCGACCGCTTCTGCGAGCCAACGTCCGAGAATCGGCTCGAATCTCTCCTGGGCGCGAAACTTGTAGGCCCGAAGCATGTGCGCCAGCGCTTCGGTGTACGGTCCGACGCGTACGGTACCGTCTACGATGGGCGAATGGCGACGACAACGGGCGCACGATCCATGGGCGACAGCGAACGGTGCCGCGCCGGCCCCGCACCGCGGACAGGCCGCCGCCGACCGCCCGCCATCGACGGATTGGCGACATAGCAAACAGAGCCCCTCGTCCCCAGACTCACCGGGCTCGTCGCAGACCACACAACGCGGCGGAAAAACCAAATCGACAGCGGATTGCAGAAGAAGTTCGAACATTTAGACATAAAGATACACCGAATGCGGCGGTGAGCGAAAACTTCGCGCTTCACAATTATTCTCAGCACGCTATAATACGCGTTTTGTAAGGTTTCCGCTGACCGCGCTGATCGTTCGGCAATCTGACGCGAATGAACGTACGACATAACAGTTCGGTTTTTCTTCTGGCCATCCTCACCTCCGCACCGGGGTTGCACGCCCAACCGGGGCCGACCAAAGTCGCGGTCACCGAAGCACGTATCATGCGCGCGCCGTCGACCATGGTCCTTGTCGCATCCGTTGAACCGGTGCGGAAGAGTCGGGTCGGTTCAGAGATTGCCGGCTTGGTCGAGGTCATGCCCGTACACCAAGGTGACTTTGTAAAAAAAGGCGACGCGTTATGTCGTCTGGACAGTGCGACGCTACGGCATCGAGCGGTCGAAGCAAAGGCCCGACTGAGTGTGCTTCAATCCGCCCATGAGGAACTGCTGGCCGGCACCCGCAAGGACGAGTTGGTGCGTCTCGGGGCGTTACGCGACGAAGCCGTGGAAGAACTAAAAATGTGGGAGTTCGAATTCGCCCGGGTGAACAAACTGCATGAGGGTCGCGAGTCAAACAGGAAGGAACTCGTAGAGGCACGCACCCTCTTTCGCACCGCCGAGCGGCGCATGATCGCCGCGAAAGCGAGATACGATCTGGGCAGCCAAGGCCCGCGGAAAGAGGTGATTGCCCAGGCCCGATATGAAGTCGCCGAGCAGCAGGCCGTCGTCGATCGAACGGCGACCGAACTCGAGAAGACCACGATCCGCGCTCCGTTCGACGGCTACGTCGTTCGTCGAAACGTCGAAGTGGGCGAATGGGTCACGGTCGGCGGTCAGATTGTCGAGATGGTTGATTTGTCTTCCATGCTGGTGCGTGTCAACGTGCCGGAATCCGCGCTACCTTTCTTGCATGTGGGCGACCGCACGCGAATCGAGATCGACGCACTCGCTCGCTTCTTCGAAGGAAAGGTCAAGCACATCATGCGCGACGCGGATCGCACGGCGCGCACCTTCCCTGTCGAGATTGAGATTCCCAACGACCAAAAACTTCTCGCGGGCGGCATGTTCGCGCGGGCGACGGTCACCGTGGGCGACGATGTGGACGTCGTCGCCGTCCCCAAGGACGCCGTGGTCGAGCGCCGAGGAATCACGCAAGTAGGCGTGGTCGTGCCCGGTGAGCGCGGGGGATTCAACGCTCTATTGGTCAGCGTGATTCTCGGCAGCGACATCGGCGATTGGATCGCGATCACGTCCGGCAATATCGAGCCCGGCGACAAGATCGTCACCCACGGCACGGAGCGCATCCACCCGTTCCCCACAGCGGTACTGATCGTCGACAAATCCGGCACGCCTATCGAAAACCCTATGGTGACTAAGCAATGACGCTTAGGGACGGTGCCTGATGGGAATCATCCGCTTTGCCATTGACAACCCCGTCAAGATCCTGGTCGGCGTGATTCTGATCGTACTCTTCGGCTTGCTGAGCCTGCTCCGTATTCCTATTCAGCTCACACCCGACGTGGATAAACCGGTGATCACCGTCACCACATCTTGGCCGGGTGCGAGCCCTCAGGAAATCGAAAGCGAAATCGTCGACCGCCAGGAGCAAAAACTAAAAAGCGTCACCAATCTGAAGAAGTTGACTTCCACCTCGAGCGAGGGCCAAGGCAAGATCAAACTGGAATTCGCCGTCGATGTGGATAAAGACATCGCCTACAGAGACGTGTCGGACAAGCTGCGCCAGGTGACCGGGTATCCCGAAGAAGTCGACGAGCCGGTTATGTCGCCGACCGACGACGACATGGCCAACACCATCGCTTGGATGATCCTCTATTCGCAGAACGGGCAAGACATCGCCGGTTTGAAGACGTTTATCGAGGATCACGTCAAGCCGCAGCTCGAGCGGGCCGAGGGCATTGCGGAAGTCCCGGTTTACGGCGGGCTGGATCGCGAAATTCAGATCGAGGTGGACGCCCATTTGCTCGCCGCGCGCGGGCTGACTTTTCGCGATGTGGAGCGGGCGCTGCGGGGACAGAACAAGAACGTTTCCGCCGGCACGGTCACCCAAGGAAAACGCAATTACACCTACCGAACCGTCGGTGAATATCGTAGCGTGGAAGACATCGAAGAAACGGTGATCGCCTATCGTGGCGGCGGACCGGTACTCGTGCGCCACATCGCGACCGTCCACGACGGCCTGAAAAAACAGTACGCCTTCGTCCGCAGTTTGGGGCAATACGTGCTCGCGCTGCCGGCACGACGCGAAACCGGGGCGAACGTGATCAAGGCCATGGACAGCCTCAGGCAACAGATCGCCCTGGTAAACCGCGAGGTGCTCGGTCCGTTGCTCAAGGACCTCTCTCGCAAGAGGACTACCGCCGAGTGGCTGGAGCTGCTCAAGGGCCGGGTGCCGTGCGCGCCGGTCAACACGGTGGAGGAGGCGCTCCGCGACCCGCAGGTGGCCGAGGACGGGATGGTGCTGCAGATGGACCATCCGGAGCTGGGGACCATCCGCCAGCTCGCCAGCCC
>JADFIX010000303.1 GCA_022566435.1 Planctomycetota bacterium | reverse complement strand
TTGGCGCTTGTACAGCGAATTGGGGCCGAGGGGTCATGCGGCGTCAACAGCGGGTGCTGCGGCATGGCGGGCTCGTTTGGACATGAGAAGAAACACTACGAAATAGCTCGGGCAATCGGTGAAGAACGGTTGTTTCCCGCAGTGCGGTCTCGCGGTGGCGCGTCGATCGCCGTCTCGGGATTCAGTTGCCGGTGCCAGATCGAGCATCACACGGATGTCGCGCCTCGCCATCTGATCCAATACATGGCTGACGCTCTGGGATAATCGTCGGTACGGCCGCCCCCACAGTGAGCCGTGGTGTATTCCATGTGCGTCGCGTCGTGCGTGACGAGAGGGTCGAGATGCGTGCTACTTCGATCCCGGACCGACCTGAGCCGTCGCCGTTTCTTTCTTGGGCTTGGGCTTCTTATACGTAACCACACGCTCGCAAAGGATGGCGTTGCCGCTACGGGTCGTCACGGATGATTCGGAGCTATAGTAGTCGATTGTCTGGAGAATCGGGGCCAGTTTCATCAGGATCGAAAGTGTCTTTTGAGCCGCATTTTTTAGTTTCTTGGCATCGGCGTTATCATCCGGAATCATCGCCACAAGCCCACCGCCGAGTAGGCTGGCCATGCCCATCATGGACCCCAATTCTTGACCGAACTTCGAGGTGTCTGTGAAGCTCGCGGAAAGAACGGCCCCCTTGGGGAGGAGACCCTCCTCCATGAAGCGGTGATTTTTCTTGATCGACGGCGCCTTTCCGGCAGCGACTTTCAAGCATTTGTCGACCGCCTTGGCGGACGTACCGACCATCAGCCATTCGTCGTGTACGCCGATCACCGGCCTGAGGAACATGGCGAGCGGGTGCGAGATCTGCGTAAATCCGCCGGTCGCCAAATCCGCCTCGGTGATCGACAGCGGCTGTCCGGCACCCGACGCTAGCTGCTGGAGGAATTCAATGGTCGCGCGAACTTTCGCGGCGGCGAGCGCGGAGTCCTTGACTCGGATCATCAAGACGGAATCGTCACCACCCATCGGCGACACAAAGGCGGGCGGCATCGAAACCGTGATGATTTCACCGCTCAGCCAGTCGAAAATGTCGCGTTGCGGGTCCAGTCCGAACCCGGCGAGCATCTCGTTCCATTTCGTAATGACTTCCTCTCCGCCCGGAACCTGCTGCTGTATGAACGACGTGAGGACGCCGTATAGCTTTCCGACATCCACGGTCGTGCTCAAACTGAACGATTTCGCCTCTGCCGGGATGTATTGATCAAAGCGGTCAAAGGCCTTTCGATCGAAGAAGGCCTTGGCCAGCGGGCTGTTGATTTTGTCTTCCCGCACGCGGGTGACCGTATGCGTCAATTGCCGAACGCCTTCCGTTTCGACCGTGGTGATGATGTAGTCAACGATGTTGCACATCTCGACGGCACTTTGGACCACTTCCAAAACCTTCTCTAATTCGTCTTTTCCGTCACGGTTCGTCACGTAGACATGGTTCTTGATGAGCCTGGGGATCTGGCCCATCATCGTCTTTATGTCGTAGAAACTGATCGCATCTTTGGCGGACTTGACTTCGCTGATGGCATTCTTGAATCGGGGTCGATCGACGATGGCCCGGGCTCCGGCTTTGCCTTCCATTAGGGCGAACACGTCGTCGGTCGGATGGGAACCAAACGCCATGCCTAGAATGTCGTTCTTCAGAAAGAGCGTGAAAGTAGGCACGCCTTCGTGTGGGTCGGTCTCAGAGATACCCAGTGTCCAAGTACGGGCACCTTCGGTCTTGCTTTCGCTGAATGCGAGTTTGTCCATCAGGCCTGCCAACTCCTCCATGAGGGCGGCGATGGCCTTGGCGTTGCTCTTGTTGCTGTTATTGGAACCGCGGGCGAGAAAAATAATCTCACGCGGTACGAGCCCGTCGGTAATGCGCTCCGAAAATGCGACCTCTCCCCCGAACAAGTCAGCCCATCGAACGGCTCGGGCCAGCGCGGAGAACTTATCCAGCGTGGCCTGGGTGGCGGCCAGGTGCTCCTGCGGGACGACCGAAAGGATGATGCCCATCACATCGCGATCGATCCCACTGTCCCATAGAGCGTCCATAATTTTCGCTTGCTTGGCACAGATCCACTCACATTCCGGATTGGGCGCCGCGTTATAGAGCATCCATGAGTCGGCGGGGATGAATCGACTGAGCGTAAATGACTTGGTTGTTTCCCCTGCCCAGACGACGGAAGTCAGCAGCCCAATCGAAAGAACGGTCGCCGGTTTGTATCTCGCGATCATGTGACAACTCCGTTACACGGCAATCAGATTCGTCGAGCGGATTCGACGATCGAAATCAGACCAAGTGATTACGGCCCGCAGGGCCGAACATGCTTTAGTCAACGTTCCATTCAGCATAGAGGCGCTTTCGTCGGGATACTAGAACAGGTGTGTCGCGACTTGTCCGAAGTTGTCGATTGAAGGGATTGTGGTGAATTGGTTGGCCCATAACGTCGGTTTGGCGAACGGGCCTATCGGACGTAGAATCAGCCCTAACGTGATGGTGATCGAGTCGATCGCCGTAGACCAGAGACTGATAGACCTGAAAACTCGCCTTTCTCGGCGCGAGGGGGTGGTCAATGTTTCAGGCCTGTGGGGGTCGTCTGCGCCGATGGTTACGGCGATGACGTGCGGCGGCTCGAGTCGAACGATTGTTTACGTCACCGCCCATATCGAGCAGGCCGACAACACCCGCGACGACCTCGAGTTCTTTCTCGGGCGCAAGTGCGACGTCTTTCCCGCCTGGGAGGCCCTACCCGGCGAGGGTGCGGCCAGTGGAGAAATCGGCGCCGAACGCCTTCGCTTGTGCCACGGATTGCTCAACCCGCCGAAGGACCTTTCGAGCAGAGCCGATTGCCGGGTGGTGGTAGCGCCGGTGCAGGCGTTGATGCAGCCCGTACCCTCGCCCGATGTTCTCGGATTGAACACGATCGGCTTTCGTGTCGGATCGCCGATCGTCGGTCTGGCAGAATCGTCCCCCGAGGCATTGACCGCATGGGCGGTGGATCGCGGTTACGAACGGCTCGATCTGGTCGAATCGCCGGGGGATATCGCGCAGCGGGGCGATATTGTCGACCTGTTCATTCTCGGCGACGACAACCCGGTTCGCGTTCAGTTCTTCGATGATCAAATCGAATCCATCCGGCGGATCGACTGCGGTACGCAAAGATCGATCGAATCCCTCACCACCGCGGGCGTAGTGGCAATGCCGGTTCAACCGAAATCCGACGTCATTCCGGCGGCGAATTTTTTCGAATACCTCCCCGACGACGCCCTTATCGTACTCGACGCGCCCGGCGAAATTCAGGAGATGGGTGAGACGCTACGTGTTCGGCTTGGATCCGACGAGTCGATGTTCAACGTCAAAGATGTCTTGGCCGCGGCGCACCGTTTCCCACAGATGCATTTGCAGGCCTTCGTGGCGAGCGGTGTCGGTGATGAATCGACCTTTTCTTTTGACGTGAGTTCGGTCACCCGATTTACCGAAAGCGCGTCGGACGCCGTGTCCGAACTCTGTCGTGTCGCGACAGACCATGAAGTGCATGTGTTTTGCGACAACGAGGGCGAGCGGCAACGATTGCGAGAAATGATACTCGAGAAGGCGCCCGATCGGATTCGTTCCGTCCGTCTCGAAATCGGGGTGATCCACCGAGGGTTCGAATGGTGTGCCACGCGAACGGTTGTCGTACCGCACCATGAAGTTTTTCATCGCCTCAGGCAAAAACGGCGCGTCCGCAAGATGTATGCGGGTCGGGCCGTCGAGTCGTGGCTGGATCTGAAGCCGGGCGATCTTGTCGTTCACTTGATGCACGGAATCGCCGTCTACCGCGGCCTGGAAACCATGCAGACAGGCGACGGCGGGCGGCAGGAGGAGTTTCTCGGTCTCGAATTCGCGGACAAGGCGATGGTCCATGTGCCGACCTCGCAAATCGATCTGGTTCAACAATACGTGGGCACCGGAGGGAAAAAACCGCAACTCTCCACGCTTGGCGGTAAGCGGTGGAACAAAACCAAACAACAGGTGGTCGACGCGATCGCCGATCTCGCGGAATCGCTGCTTCGCATTCAGGCCATGCGCGAACAGAACGAAGGAACCGCCTACCCGCCCGATACCCAATGGCAACGCGAGTTTGAAGCCTCGTTTCTCTATGACGAAACGGAAGACCAACTTCTGGTCGCCGACGCCATTCGCGAGGATCTGATTCGCCGTCGGCCGATGGATCGTCTGGTCTGCGGCGACGTGGGATACGGAAAGACAGAGCTGGCGATGCGTGCGGTGTTCAAAGTCGTCGAGTATGGCCGACAGGCGGCCATTCTGGTGCCGACCACGGTGCTGGCCGAGCAACACTACCGGTCATTTCGAGAGAGGTTCGGGGAGTATCCGTTTGAAGTGGCGTGTTTGTCGCGTTTTCGTTCGAGCAAGGAGCAGAAGTCTATCGTCGACGATGTGAAGAAGGGACGGATCGACATTGTGATCGGCACCCACCGGCTGCTCAGCAAAGACGTCGCGTTTGCGAATCTCGGGCTCATCGTGATCGATGAGGAGCAACGATTCGGTGTCGAAGCCAAGGAACGACTCAAAGCCATGCGCGCCACCGTAGACGTGCTCACGCTTACCGCGACGCCGATCCCCCGAACGCTGCATATGGCCGTCGTGGGAATTCGCGATATCAGCTCGCTCCATACACCACCGGTGGATCGCCGTGCGATCGCTACACAAGTGAGGCTTTTCGACGAGGCGCTCATCCGCAACGCCATTCTGCGCGAATTGAATCGTGACGGGCAGGTGTACTTCGTTCACAACTTCGTCCGGTCCATCGCGGCGATGGCTGCCACCGTGCAGCGGATTGTGCCCGAGGCCCGCGTGGTGTTCGGTCACGGTCAGATGAAGGACGGCGAGTTGGAAGAGGTGATGCTTCGTTTCGTGCGTCGTGAGGCCGACGTTCTTGTGGCGACGACGATTATCGAAAGCGGTATCGACATTCCCTCGGTCAACACGATATTCATCAACCGCGCCGAACGTTTCGGCTTGGCGGACTTGCACCAGTTGCGGGGTCGGGTGGGGCGGTCAAGTCACCGGGCCTACTGCTATCTTCTTCTATCACCTAAGCACTCGCCCACGCCCAAGGCCACCAAGCGTCTCAAGACGATCGAGGAATTCAGTGAGCTCGGCGCGGGTTTCCGGATCGCCATGCGCGATTTGGAAATCCGCGGGACCGGCAATTTGCTCGGCAAGGAACAGAGCGGACACATCGGCGCCGTCGGGTATGAGCTGTATTGCCGCCTTCTCGATCAGACGGTGCGCCGCCTACGGAACGAGCCGGACACGTCGCTGCCCGCGGTCCAGGTCGATCTGGGGGTGGCGGCCCACATTCCCACCCACTATATTCATGCCGAGCGGTCGAGAATCGAAATCTATCGGCGGATCGTGGCGTGTGCGGTGCCCGCCGATCTTCGCCAGTTGGAGGCGGATTTGGTCGATGCGTTCGGGCCGATCCCACCCAGCGTGGTTCGGCTCTTGGAGGTTGCGGATATCCGCGTGGGAGCGCGTCGGTTTGGAATCAAGTCGATCAAACTCGCGCCGCCCGATGTCGTGTTCAAGGTCGATCGTATGACGAATGCGGAGCCCGTTTTTTCTGATGCGCCCGGGACGGTTCGCATGCCGGATATGGAGACCGTTCATTTGCGGCCTCCCGCGGGATATCTTGCTCCATCGTCACTCTTGCCGATATTGAGAAATATGTTTCGCAAAGCCATGTCCAGGACGGAGGTTGCTCCATGACGGTTCGCACGGTTTTCTGTTTGTTTGTCTTCGTTTGGCTGGGAGGCTGCTATGTTCCGA
>JADFIX010000302.1 GCA_022566435.1 Planctomycetota bacterium | reverse complement strand
ATCCGTCGGTTCTGTGCAGACACACCGATTCACCGCGCCATCGCAGGCCCAACCAGGGGGACACTGCGCGTGCGAGGTACAGAAGATGTCCGCTTCCTCCGGCGTCTGAAACGTGCAACCGGGATCAGGATCGCAAGGCACCGCAAGCGTGCATACGTTCCCATCGTCGCAGGTGAGCGTGTACACCGGCAATCCATTGAAGCAGCTATCGAACGTACACTCGTCGCCATCATCAAGTGGCGTGCGAACGCCGGTCACCGAATTGCAGCACTCAACCGCGGGGTCGTAGGCCAAGTTCGTCAGGCAGAGTCCGCTACAAGTCTCGCATACATTGTCGGTGCATAGGTCACCGTCATCGCAGGTTGCATCTGTGGCACAGAGCGGGCACGCACACTCGGCTGCACAAACTTCGCCCTCGGACCATATATTGGGCTGTGGTCGCACGATACAAGCATCCGCCATGAGTTCCTCGCATCGAAACAGACCTCCCGATGCCAACCAGCAACACCGTCCGGAAAGAAACGTGATGACCGTCGGCGTGACGGTAAGACCCTCGATCGGAATGCCAATCGCGGAAGTCATGAACGATGCGCCGTTTTCCGTGGCCAAGCCGATCGTCACGGATCCATTCGCATAGCCGGTCGGTTCGAGGATGAGATACCCTGCGTGGTACGATTGACCGTCGTCCACCCGTCCACTCGTTCCGACAGCGCTATACAGGATGTCCAATCCGCCGTCGGGTGGAAAGAATACCGTAGCGCTGTCGCCGGGAAAGACGAACTCCGGGTTGGGGTCGCACGTGCCGGCGGCCCCTCCGGAACAACTCGGATCCAGCGGCGGACTGCACGGTGCATTCGAATCCGAGCAGACACGGGTGATGATGTACGCCCCTTCCTCGGGCGAGCCCTTGATCCTCATCGGCGCGGTAATTCCTCCGTCTACACGCGGCGCGTCTAGTGTTGCACCGTAGGCACCGAGCGCGGGGCTGCCCGCGGCCGTGCCCCAACCGCTCAAACGCATTTCCAATTCGACCTGCAAACCGCCGACAAGCTCGCGGATTGTTACCTCGTGCCCGTCAATCGTGTGGTCGACACCCGGCGGCGACACGCGCACAGGCATCCACTCGATTGTCGGTACGGCGTGAACGGGGAGTACAAGAAATACCAAAAAAAAGACCGGGCACGATCGGAAAAACATCCAGCGGTGCATGACGGTGCCTCCTCGAAACAGTTTGCAAACGCGCAGAAAGGGCTCCCCTCATCAGTGTACCCCAAAACGGTACTCCGTTTCAACGAATATTTCGGGAATTCCGTCGCCCGCGACTGGATCTCACCAGTGGCAGCTGCCGTTCCCAGGTCGAACGTGGTCGGTGCAGGATCGGTGGGACCGCAGATGCGGTATTGCAGGGCGCACGATTTGGCGTATGGTGTGGCCTGTAGGGGCCGGGTGGTCGGCCCGTCGCGATTTGGACTGTTTCACGATGCTGCGATCAGAACGTCAGTCACGGAATACTCGTGCAATCGGCTTCAGTCTTGGTGAAAATATCGAAGTCTAACCATCGCGGTCAACCCGTAGGAGAGTCATCATGCGAGTGAATATCGATCGAATCGGAATGAAGTTTTCGTGTTGCTCTTTCCTAGCGGCATCGGCGATCGTCATTGTCGGTATGCCGGCCCACACGGCATGGGGACAATTCAAGGGTGACGTTGCAGTACTCAATTCTAATGCGGAATCAGATAGCGGCGAGGATACCACCCTGCAACTGGCGACCGACGCGGCGGGCAACTGGGTCGCCGTCTGGCAGTCCGACGACACGTTGGACGATACCGTCGGCGGCGATCTGGATATTTTCGTCTCCACGAGCAGTGACGGAGGCGTGACATGGAGCGATCCGGCGGCCCTCAACAGCGGTGCGGAGACGGACGCCATGGACGATCTCAACCCGGCGCTGGTCACCGATGGCACGAACTGGATTGTCGTTTGGCAGTGTGACATGCCCGGCGGCGGAACGGTCTCCAACATTCATCATTCGCGCAGCACGGACGCGGGCGCGACCTGGTCCCCGCAAGGCCTGTTCTTGACCCCGAACCAGCAGACCGGCGGCACGGACGCCGATCCCTCGATCGCCGCCGACGGCAGCCGGGCCATAGCCGTCTGGTCCTCGAACCGAGACATCGACGGTAATGTCGACGGTGACAATGTGCCGATCCTGTCGTTCGACGCGGACATTTTCATGTCCGTCAGCACGGACGGCGGCGGATCGTGGACGACGGCCTCCGTGGTGAATACGAACAATGTAACGGATCCGGTGGGCGATACCGTACCGTCCATCGCGACCGACGGGGATTCCAACTGGATGATCGTTTGGCACTCTTTCGTACAGATCGTCTTTGCCCGGAGCGAAGACAACGGCGGCACTTGGTCGGCACCGGCAGGATTGCCGGGGAGCGCGGGCGGAAAAAGTCCGCAAATCGTCTCTGATTTTGGACGGTCGGAGTTGGATCAGGATGCGGGAGTCTGGCTGGCGGCCTGGGTGCTCGGGCCCGATGTCGTGGCTTCGCGATTCATCGATACCGGACCGGATTTCGATTTGGGGTTACAGGAAGGGGAGATCGAGGATGTATGGCGCGAGCCCGTGACCGTAGGGGCGGGTTCCAATCCGTTTCTCGCCACGGATGGAATCGGAACCTGGATCATGGCTTGGCAGACGTCCGGCGAAGACGGTGGCGATGTGGATGTCCTTTTCGCCCGCAGCGTCAACAACGGCATCGATTGGATGGAGTCCCAGCCGCTCGATGATGGGTCCGATGCGGACGCCGGTGACGATACCACGCCGCAGATTGCGACGGACAGGCAGAACAACTGGCTAGCGGGTTGGACGTCGACCGACGACCGCGACGGCAGCGGTGTCGATGCGGATTTGCTTTTCGTGCCCTTTACCTTCCTGCCGGACTGCAACGCGAACGGCGTGAGCGATTCACGGGACCTTCTCAACGGACTGACCGACGCTTGTCTCACGCCGGGAGGTGACGGCAACGTCAACGATAATGCCCCCGACGACAATGGCAACGATAATACCCCCGTTGATAACGGCAACGATAATGTGCCGGATGACAACGTGAACGACAATACCCCCGACGACAACGCGAACGACAACACCGGCGGCGTGGACGACCTGCTACCTGGTATTGCCCCGCCCTGCGGGTTCGGCATGCTGGGCACGTTCGCAGTTCTCACGCTCGGGCTCGGTCTGATACGTGCGACGCGCCGCCGCGGTATGCGGTAGTCCGAATTCACCCAACAGACTATGTGTCGAGGATGGGTCGGCGCGTGGATCGAATCCGGCGCGCCGACCTCTTCATCCTTCGCGGCGGACACTCGCAAAAGCGTGACCTACTTCATCAATATCGTTGGCGACATGTACAACGCCGCGGACAAGCTGCCGACGACGATCGCGGCGATTGAAATAAGTGCGGAATAGCCGCGAGTTGTTTCCGCGCGGGCAGCCTCGTCACAGAGCCGGTGTTGAACGAGCGTGCAAACAACCTCGCGGTATTATCCGGGCGGTGACGGCAAGGTGGACGGATCAAACTCCGTCCCGCATTCCGGGCAACGCGGCTCGGTTAAACCACGAAGATTGTAGCCGCACCCCTGGCAACAACCGGGCGGGTAGCGACGATCAAGTCGCCAAAGCACCGATGTCGCGATGATCATGAACAAGAAGAACGGTTGCAGCGGCAGCGAAATGTACATCAGCGTCCCTGCCCGAAGCGTAACGCGACGAAACTTAGGCAGAAAGCCGGGATCATTTCCGACGTCTACCTTCCAATTGTGCCAAATGTCATCTTCGATGCCTGGTCCAACTGGCTGACGGAAGACGATAACACAGAAATTGAACAACCATACCTCCGTGCTCTTGGCATTGATCTTGATCGGTGGTGACACCCCAGCTACGAGCAAGACGAGGCAAGCGGTTAGCCCAACCCACTTCAGGCGATACCAACGTCTAAACCGTTTCCCGCTCATATACCGCTTCCACATTCCGGACACACGCCGCTCACGTTGCCTTCGAGGTTGTACCCACACCGGATGCACAGGCCCTTCCGATGTCGTCGCCAACGCCGCACCGGACCACGGATGAAGGCGATGGTGGGGTAGACAGCGAAGGCAATCATCAAGAGCCAGAGCGGAAGACATACACTGTGTGCCACGAGCCGCATTCCCGGTGGCTCGATGATTTGATGCTCGGCATTCACCATGCAGGGTCTGTATGGATAGCCAAAATACCCAAAGTTCCCGGTCAACGCGAAGCCGCGTAACCCTTCCACTGCGCTTGGGCTTACTGGAGATCGATAGGAGAAGCAAATCCCACCAACCCGCACGGTTATGTGGAACCCCATGTCGCCGCTGAGCTTACAATCCAGGCACCAACCGTGAAAGGTTCGCCCGTTCGATGCTACCCTTCCCCTGTAGCTGTCCGCCCACAGGTAGCTGGTTCCCGCCGCTGCCAGCGTCAGCACCACGATGATGGCCTTGCGAATCATATTGTCCTACCGCACTCTGGGCACCCGCCCGATTCGTTACCCGTTAGATCATGGCCGCAGGAAATGCAACCGTCCTCGCTGCCATGTTCCACACGCAGAACATCGGACACGACCGAACGCAAACCGGAGCAGCCAGGCATGCAGGAGTACGATTGCGGAAAGTAGCGCCGTGCCGACAGCGTGATACGTAGTATATATACAACGTATCATGACGTCCGGAATTCGATGCCAGCAGATCCTCCGTTTTTCCTTTAATTGCCCGTCGATCACGACCGTCAAGGTACATGTTGTATATATACTACATGTACTCGCCAAAATCGCAATAAATATCACGTTTTCGGGTGTGCGCGCAGTCCGACCCGGTGGGGCGGTTCAGTTCGAGCTTTGGCAACTCGTCAGAGGGCCGTTCCCTTGAGGTCCGTCGGGAGCGACAACTGGAGTTGCGCCAGAATCGTCGGCGTGACGTCCGCCCAGGTCACTTTCGCATCACAGCGGCCCCCCTTCTTTTTCTGATCGGGATTCCGCACGATGAGCGGCAGCCGCGCGCCGGGTTCGTACAGCGTCGTCTTCGCCCCGGGGAACGGCGGGCCGTTGTCGCTGAGGAACAGAAACAGCGTGTCGTCCCATTGGCCGGTTTCCTTCAACGCGTCGATCAACAGCCCTAGACCCTGATCGAGCCGGGAAATCGCCTGATAATACTCGGCGAGTTCCGCCCGGCATTCCTTGGTGTTCGGCAGCCACGGCGGGACGACGACCTCTTCCGGCTTGTAGCGGACCGCTTTGACGCCGGGATAGTAACCCGGTTTGTCGTTGTGATTGGCGAAGCCCCCGGGTCCGCCGCCGCGGTGCGGGTCGGACGTGCAGATGTAGAGGAAGAACGGCCGATCGGAGTCGTCCTCGATGAACGCCTTGCAGTTGTTCGCCATCACGACCGGGCTGCGGCTCGGGCCGGGGATGACTTGGCCGAACTTGTAGACGGTTTCAGGCGCGACGTGGTACTTGCCGCAGCGCGCGGTGCGGTAGCCGGCGTGGCCGAGGTAGACGGGAAGCGAGACGACGTTGTCGTAGCTGTTGAACTTGTGGAAATGATGTTGATGGCCGTACTGCCCGTTGGCGTGATTGTGCAGGCCGGTGAGGATGACGGAGCGGCTGGCCGAGCAGCTCGCGGTCGTGCAAAACGCGAAGTCGAACCGCGTGCCGTCGGCGGCAAGCCGGTCCATGTTGGGCGTCTGAATGACCGGGTTGCCGTAGCAGCCCATGTCGGGCGACTGATCGTCGGTGACCATCAACACCACGTTGCGCTTCGCGGCAACCGCACGCGGTACGGCAGAGGC